>JAQXNW010000140.1 GCA_029098205.1 Eubacteriales bacterium
GAGGAGACGCTGTCCATCATCTTCATGAATTCTTTCGTATACTCTCCCCAGCGGAAATTCGAAGACACTTCAAGTACTTCATTTCTTAAAGGAATGAAGCGCTGCTTCTGTTCTTCTTCATCCATATCCTGAATGTCCGGACGTTTCGAAATCTCCAAGCCGACGCTGAAATCCGAACGCACGGTAATTCCATCCACATTAATCCGGTTCAGCGTCTTGACGCGGACATAGCCCTGCGGATTGATTTCACTGACAATCCCGGAGACGCCGATCGGATAGAAGCTGTCTTCTGTCCACTCTGTCTTTTTCTGATCCTTCTTCTCGACTAGAATCACCAGCGAATCATTCTCTTCCGCGTTCCTCCCCGCCAGCTTTCGGAAGTCGTCCAGCTGGAAATACATATCCGCGTAAGGAAGAACAAACATATTGTATACGGGTACTACGATCATATCCTCCACCCCTCTTTAATTATGCTTCGGATTCTCTGCATATACGGTCCGCCCTGATCTTTCACCGTACGGTCTATGCCTGTAAGATCATAGGCTGTTTTTTATTTTATCAGCACTCATAACTTTTGAGTGCTAAATATGCTGTAAAAAATTTACCCCTCTGGGGCGGTTCTAAAACAAAGAATCGGGAAAACACAAATTCTTTCCAAACTCTAATTTTTAATTAATATAACACCGTGTCAGGGAATCGTCAAGGCTTATACGAAAAAACACTCATGTCATTTGAAAACTTCTTGCCAGTTAAAATTCGATATGATATACTTGTTGTGCTGTTCATAAAGCGCAAAATAAAATTTGGAGAGTTATCGAAGTGGTCATAACGAGCCGCACTCGAAATGCGGTATACCGTTCTGGTATCGTGGGTTCGAATCCCACACTCTCCGCCATAAGAAAGAGAACGAGGAACTGCTCTTCGTTCTCTTTTTTCTTTTTTGTGCATTGATTAAGCAATGATCCGGAATATTTCTTTACACGTCCTTCTGCGGGGCCGCACCGAAATGCGGAGAAAAACAAGTATCAAAAAAATCGTGCTTTTTCGAAAACATTAACGCCCATTTCAGACAGGATTAATTTTCCGCTGTTAATATAATACCAGTCAAGTATGAACGAGGGGAATGAAAATGAACATACTGATTCTTACTTCAAAACTGGATCCAGATAATTTTCGTACGGCGGAAAACGCGAAGAAGCAGATTCTCCGGAGTGATCCGAATTCATCGGTCACGGTTCAGGATTTCTTTTCCGCGCTGTTTCCTGTAGCTTCCCGAAGATTATATCCCAGTCTCCATGCTGCCAGCCGGAAGCACCCGGACTTCTGCCGCGTTCTGTCCGACAGCACAGCACTAAGAGCGCCTTTGATCATCAGAGAAGCGCCTTACTTCATTCTGTCCATCGGAGATCTGATACAAAAGAGCAGAGCGGACATAATCCTTTCAACCTGCAGCGCTGCGTCGCAGTATGTCAGCATCTATAAAAAGAGGACCGGAGATTCGGTTCCTCTGGTTTCCTGCGTAACAGAATCCGCCCAAACATCGAAATGGATTTTGGCTGAAACCGATGCATATCTGGCTGAAGGAGAAGACGCGAAGAAGCGCCTTCTGAAGAGCGGAGTTTCGGAAGAAAAGATATTCTCCGGAGGACTTCCCGTTGAGGCTGCGCTTCTCCAAAGCGGCAGAAGCAGTCATTGCTGTCATTTCGAATCCATCAGCGGAGAATATACGTCCGTCCGAAACGTTCTGATTCTGGGATCGGACTCCGTATATTTTTCACAGATAGACAGGCTATTAACCATCCTTTTCGAAAATGGAATTCACGCGGTTGTTCTTACCGGAAGAAACCGGAAATTATGCCGGGAGCTTCATTACCGACATCCGGAAGCTTCCCTTGTAGGAAACGTACACGAAGTATCGGACTATTTTATTACTGCTGACGTTATCATAGCGCCGGCTGCTGAATCGAACCTTGTAAAAGCGATCTGCGCCGGAAGACCATTTTTTGCGCTTTGTCCAAGAAACCGCATTCTGAAAAGCCATGCGGCCTATATCGAGCAGGAAGAAATCGGCAGCGTCCTGAAAAGAAATACAGCTCACAACATGCAGCGTTTTATCCGCGAAATCAAGGATCCGATGCGCCATTCCTATGAATGCAGAAACATGGAAAGGCTTCGGAAGGAGTATAATCCCTCCGAACTGTACCGGGTTCTCCTGTTTGTTTCATCCCACTCTCAGGAAAGAGCCATTCGGATTTCTCACAATATGAAAACACCTTCTGCCGGGCTATGGGAAGCGCCAGTCGGCACATTCCGCTGACAGCGCATTCCCTGGCACAGGGCTTAAATCTATAAATATAAAATTTCCATTCCCGGCATCTTTTTCTGCCGGT
>JAQXNW010000141.1 GCA_029098205.1 Eubacteriales bacterium
GATTACAGCAAGGAGACAGTTTACAGCGAAAATCCGCTGGAGATTGCGCAGGATTTTGAAGAGGCAGGCGCAGAGTATCTGCATGTCGTGGATCTGGACGGCGCGATAAACGGAAGCCAGCCGAATTTTGCGGCAGTCGAAGAAATTATTGATGGAACGGGTCTTAAGGTGGAAATCGGCGGAGGCATCCGAAATGAGGAAATCATCGTCGATTATGCGAAAGCGGGTGCTCTTCGGGTAATCATCGGGACGAAAGCGGTCGAGGATCCGATGTTCACTGCAGATATGATCCGCCGGCACGGAAATAACGTTGCGGTCGGAATCGATATCGTCGGGACGAAGGTAGCGACGCACGGATGGACAAAGATCACGGATATAAATGTGGATCAGCTGATCGAAGAGCTGATGGACGATGGAATCGACACGGTAATCTGTACAGATATTGCCAGAGACGGCGCCATGAGCGGAACGAATATGGAGCTGTACCGGAAACTAGTGAAAGATTACGGCGGTTATGTTGATATTGTGGCCTGCGGCGGAATTCATACGATGGAAGAGCTGGAGAAGCTTTCGGATATCGGTGTATCCGGGGCGATCATCGGACGCGCGTTTTATAACGGCGCGCTGGATATCCGGGAAGTGATTCCGGCTTTTGCAGAATAGAGAATTTGACAGACCGAGATCGGAGAGAAATGGATGATTACAAAAAGAATCATTCCCTGTCTGGATGTTAAGGACGGACGCGTTGTAAAAGGAAAAAACTTCAAGGGACTTGCGGATGTAGCATCTCCAGTGGAGCTTGGAAAATATTACAGCGATCACGGTGCGGATGAGCTTGTGTTCTATGATATTACCGCATCGGTAGAAGGCCGGAAACTTTTTACAGATATTTTGAAAGAAGTTGCGTCGACGATTTTTATACCGCTTTCGGTTGGGGGAGGTATCCGGACGACGGATGATTTCGAGAGAGTGCTGAGTGCCGGCGCAGACAAGGTTTCTGTTAATTCCGGAGCGATCGCGGATCCCAGTCTGATCCCGAAAGCCGCGAAGCTGTACGGGAACCAGTGCGTGGTTCTTTCTGTAGATATTGCCCGCGTTGATGGAAAATTCAAGGTTTTCGCGAAGGGCGGCAGGGAAAATACAGGACTCGATGCGCTGGATTGGATCCGCCGGGGACAGGAAAACGGAGCGGGCGAAATTGTCGTAAACAGCATCGACACAGATGGTGTAAAACAGGGATTTGATATCGAAATGCTCCGAGCTGTCGAAGAGATTGCGGATGTTCCGGTAATTGCGTCCGGCGGCGCCGGATCGATTCAGGACTTTGTCGATTTGTTCCGGGAAATCCCGGATATTGATGCAGGGCTTGCCGCATCTATTTTCCATTATGGCGAAGTGGAAATCATGGATCTCAAGAAAGAGCTTGCGAAGAACGGTGTATTGGTGCGGCTATGAAAGATGATTTTTATGAAAGAGTAACACCGGAGGATCTGAAATACGATGACCGCGGGCTTATTCCGGCGATCGTACAGGATTATGAGACGAAACGGGTTCTTACGCTTGCCTATATGAATGCGGAGAGTCTCCGAAGAACTCTTGAAATCGGGCAGACGGTATTCTGGTCGCGTTCGCGGAAGGAATTCTGGCATAAAGGAGAGACGAGCGGAAATTATCAATATGTGAAAGCGATTATCGCAGACTGTGATCGGGACGCGCTTACCGTTCTGGTGACAAAGGACGGTCCGGCATGCCACCATGGGACGGATTCCTGCTTTTCTTATCCGCTGTTCGGAGATATGCCGGAAGAATTCCGGAAGATTGACCAGGAGACCGAAAAGAAAAATAACGAATAGAACGAATAGAAAGAGATTTTATCCGGCAAAGTGTAGGATGCAAATACGCTTTGACCGGATTTTTCGCGTAAAAAATCTCATAAATTCGCGTGAAGAAAATCGCAGAAAATTGTATAAGCATAAAATTATAAAGAAAGGATGCTCTATGAAGCTGCATGTAATCAATCCGAAGGGAGATATGAATTTTCATACACATACGACATACTGCGATGGGAAAGATACTCCGCGTGAAATGGCGGATCGGGCGGTCGAACTCGGATTCCGGGCGCTGGGTTTTTCCGGGCATGGTTTTTTAGAGTGCGATACGGACTGCTGCATGACCCGTGAAGGAGAAGACGCGTATTTTCGGGAAATCAGCGATATGAAGGAAGAATACCGAGGTGTGCTTGATATTCGGGTCGGATTGGAACGTGATTATTATAACCGGCACCATTTCCATCCGTATGATTACGAGATCGGATCGGTGCATTATGTGGAGAAGGATGGATATTATACGGCCATTGACGATACTCCGGAGAGACTGGAAGAAGGAGTGAACCGCTGCTTTGACGGGGATTTTCGGGCCTTCTGCGAACGGTATTTTGAATTGGAAAGCGAAGTTCTTCAAGTGACCGGCGCGGAAATCGTGGGTCATTTTGATTTGATCCGGAAGCTTAACCACGGGAACCGCTTTTTCAATGAAAATGCAGCATGGTATAAGGATCTTGCGATTTCAGCGGTCCGGAAAATTGCGAAGACGAAAGTGAAAAGAAGGAGCACGATTACGGATCTCCTGGGCGAGAGCGATCTCCCGATTTTTGAGATTAATACCGGAGGAATGGCAAAGGGGTACCGCAGTACGCCGTACCCGGCAGATTTTATTCTGGATGAGATTGCAAGGCTCGGCCTTCCTGTCATTCTTCAAAGTGACTGTCACGACCGAAAAAAGTTGAATTATGCTTTTTCCGATCTGCTCCCGAAACTGAACGCGGAAAGGTAAAAACAAGCCTTTTTTACGGTTTTCCATGATTTTTCTGTGAAGAGAGGATGGATTGTTTGAATTGGTATCTGTGAGATGGTAGAATAACTCTGTATTTATTGCCTTTGAGGGTATTCTCTGTTTTTATGCGGGAACTCTTGAAATCATTATTAGCTTTTTTATTTTTATAGATTTTTTCATAGGAGCTGGCAGCATGAGCAAGAAAGCTAAAATTCTGGTCGGAATTGTCATTTTGGCGGCGGTTGCCGTATGCGCTGGAATTCTGATCTGGAAATCCGGATACTTCGAGGATTCCAATTATGCGCGTCTTAATACGGATAAGTACGTCACGCTTGGAAAATATAAGGGTCTTACTTATACGAAGACGAAGGTTACAGTGACGGATGCGGAAGTAAAGGAGAAAATTGATTCGGCCGTTGAGAAATCCGCTACGTCGAAGAAAGTGAAGACCGGTACTGTTGCGGAGGGAGATACGATTACGATTTCCTATGTAGGAAAGATCAACGGAAAAACCTTTGACGGCGGCAGTGCGACGAATTCGACGATTACCGTAGGTTCTGCCGGATTTATCGATGGCTTTGAGGACGGGCTGATCGGACAGAAAGTCGGAAGCAAGGTAAAGCTGAACCTGCAGTTCCCGAGCAGTTATTACAATTCGGATGTCGCCGGGAAAAAGGTTGTATTTACAGTAACGATCAATTCGAAAACGGTGAAGACGACGCCCACGTACAATACGGCATGGGTCAAGAAGAATACAAAATATAAGACGACAGCTGCATACGAAAAATCCGTTAGGGCGAGTCTCAAGAAAGAAAAAGAAGCGGACGCAGAAGATGAAGCGAAGCAGCAGCTTTGGGCAAAGGCGGTCGATAATTCGAAGGTGAAGTCCTACCCGAAGAAGCAGCTTGCCTATGAGCAGAAGCTTATTAAGGATCAGTATACTTTGCAGGCCGAAAATTACGGGATGACTTTTAAGAAGTACTTAAAAGCGATGAATCTTACGCAGACGAAATTTAACAAGCAGGTTAAATCCTATTCCAAGAGCGTTGTGAAGCAGAAGCTGGTTTTATATGCCATTGCGGATAAAGAAAATGTGAAGGTCACCAATAAGGAATACAAGAAATATCTGGATAATCTTCTGAAACAGGCCGGGTTCACAGAATCAACGTTCAAGAGCCAGTATGGAATGTCGATTGATGAATACGGAAAGCAGAACGATCTGAAAACCGCGCTGCTTTTGCAGGACGTTTTGGATAAGATAATGGACAGCGCGAAGGCGAAATCCGCGAAGGGCTGATGCCAGGGCTTTGTCCTCGCTGCTTCTGTGCTGTAACAGAAGGAGAATGAAATCCTATATAACCCATGGGAGCAAGCGGTTTCCATGGGTTTTTCGAGTCAAAGGGAGCTATGGCTTACAGGCAGACAATTTCCAGGTTCTGCTCCTGGCCGGGAAATAGAAGGAGAAGCAATATGAAATGCCCTTATTGCGGCGGATTGGAAACACGGGTTTTGGATTCACGGCAGACCGAAGACGGCTATGTGGTTCGAAGAAGAAGGGCCTGTGACAGCTGCGGACGCCGGTTCACGACATATGAAACGGCGGAAGTGTCCATGATGATGGTTGTGAAGAAGGATGGCAGAAGAGAGGCGTTTGACCGTACAAAGGTAAAGAACGGGATCGTCCGCGCCTGTGAGAAACGACCGGTATCCATGGACCAGATTGATCAGGTTGTAAATTCAATTGAGCAAAGCGTATATTCTTCCGGAGAGAAAGAAGTGACAAGCGGTTTCGTCGGTGAACTGGTGATGAACGCTCTCAGAGATCTGGATCAGGTGGCTTATATTCGTTTTGCTTCTGTATATCATGAATTTGCCGACGTGGAGAAATTTGCGGAAGAAATTGATAAACTCCGGCAGAATTCAAAAGAAGAGCATTTGGATTCCGGGGATGCGCCGCGGACGGTCCGGATCGCGATTGACGGTCCTTCCGGAGCCGGAAAGAGCACCATTGCGAAGAAAGTGGCCAGCCGCCTTGGCTTCGACTATATTGACACCGGTGCCATGTACCGGGCTGTAGGTTATAAGATGCGGAAGGAGGGTATCTCTCCGGACGATTCGAAAGCGGTGCATGCGCTTCTGGAACATACGGAAATAGATTTTCGAAACGGCCGGGTTTTTCTCGACGGAGAAGACATCAGCGACAGAATCCGGACGCCGGAGATTTCGAAAGCGGCTTCCGAATGCGCGGAAATTCCAGAAGTGCGTACGAAGCTTGTGGAAATTCAGCAGGAAATCGGCCGCTCTAAAAATGCCGTCATGGATGGCAGAGATATTGCGACACGCGTTTTCCCGGATGCGCAGTACAAATTTTTCCTGACGGCGTCTCCGGAAGAGCGGGCTTCCAGAAGGTACCGGGAACAGAAGGAAAAAGGACTGGACTGCAATTACGAAGAAGTGCTCCGGGATGTTCGGGAACGGGATTACCGGGATATGCACCGGAAGACGGATCCGCTTCGGAAAGCGAAGGACGCGGTCGAGATTGATTCCACGAATCTTTCAGAAGAAGAGACGGTCGGAGCGATCCTTTCCAGAATCCATATCCAGAAAGAGAAGTAAGAAAAACAGTGCTTTCGAATTTCCTGAGGAATGACTTTTATGGACTGATTTTCGGTTTTCATGCCGGGTTTCATTGGCAGGATCGGCACTTGTACTACTTTTTTGATAGTGGTATAATAACATGACTGATTTTGAGATCAGCGGAGAGTGAATTTTCGGAGTGCAGGAAACCGTATGCGGTGCTGAAGGAGGTATGCGATGCGGATTCAGGCGCTTCCAGAGAAAGAAAGACCCTTAGAGAAAGCGATGCTTGACGGAATTTCCAGCGTTTCGAATGCGGAGCTTTTGGCTTTGATTATACATAGCGGCATGAAAAATCGTTCTGCGCTTTCGCTTGCGGAAGATGTGCTGTCTATTTGTGAGGGAGGTCTGTTTGACCTCGGCTGTAAAGGGTTTGGAGAGTTGATGGAGATTCCGGGTCTGGGTCCGGGGAAAGCGGCGGCTATTTTGGCTGCCGTTGAATTGGGCAAACGTCTTTCCATCAGCCGGCAGCCGATGCGGCATCGGATCCTGGATGCAGATGATGCGGCTTCTATTTTTATGGAGCGGCTTCGTTTCGAGCGGAAAGAACATTTTGCGGTCATTCAGCTGAATGTGAAAGGAGAAATTCTCGCGCAGGAAGATGCTTCCGTTGGAGAACTTTCATCCGCTATTGTCCATCCCCGTGAGGTTTTTCGTTCTGCTGTGCGGAGAAGTGCGGCATCTGTTATCTTCATCCACAATCATCCGAGTGGCGATCCCGCACCGAGTGAAGAGGATCTGAAAACAACGGAGCGGCTTGTTGACGCCGGGAAAATTCTTGGTATTACTGTCTTAGATCACATTATTATCGGAGACGGCTCTTTCAGCAGTCTTCGAAGCATGGGATATATATAATAACGCGGCAGCAGCGGAGGGCCGCAGGAGGGAAATCAGATTATGAGTATGTTCAAGGTTCCGACGAAAGACATGGGAATTGATCTGGGGACGGCAAACACCCTGATTTATATTAAGGAAAGCGGAATCGTGTTGAACGAGCCTTCCGTCATTGCAGTGGAAAAACGCCGTGGAAAGACAATTGCAGTCGGACTTGAAGCGAAGAATATGATCGGGAAAGCGCCGGCGAATATCGAGGTAGTCCGTCCGCTTCGGGAAGGTGTTATTTCAGATTTTGACCGTACGGCGGATATGCTTACCGCATTTATTGAGAAAGCGGTTTCCGCAAATAAGGTTCGAAATTTCAGAGTTGTTGTCGGAGTGCCCAGCGGCGTTACCGAAGTGGAGAAACGTGCGGTCGAGGAGGTTGTACAGTCTCTGGGAGCGAGTGAGGTGTATATTCTGGAGGAGCCGATGGCGGCGGCCATTGGTTCCGGTCTTGATGTAGACAGTTCGACCGCTTGTATGATTGCGGATATCGGAGGCGGTACAACCGACATCGCGATTATTGCGCTGGGCGGCATCGTTGTTTCATCATCCATACGGTATGCCGGCGATAAGTTTAATGAAGCGGTCATTAATTATATGCGCAAGCGCCATGCGCTTCTGATCGGAGAGCGCACGGCTGAGAAGCTGAAGATGCAGGTCGGTTGTGCTGCTCTTGATGTGGATGAAAATGGAGAGGAAATTATTGAAACCGCGAAGGCAAGCGGCAGGGATCTGATCACAGGACTGCCGAAAACCATGGAAGTCACTAATAAGGATATGCTTCTCGCGCTGCAGGAGTCCATTGATGTTGTCGTAGACGGCGTGAAAGCAACCATTGAGAAAGCTCCGCCGGAAATTGCTTCGGATATTGCCGAGAATGGTCTTATGCTTTCGGGAGGCGGCGGCTTGATCAAGAACTTGGATCGGGTGATCAGTGACGCAACGGGAATGAAAGTCACGACTGCAGAGAATGCGTTTGAAGCGGTTGCCGCGGGAACGGGCATGAGCCTGAATGATATCGAGAAACTGAAGATCTACGCGTCCAGTGTGCACAGAGGCTAGGTTTAGGCGTGCGGAATTTGGTGAGTCAATACGTTAGAAGAACAGCCGGCGCGGAAACAGATTCCAGCCGGCTTTTTTCAAAGCTGAAGGTCCCCGGAGGAAAAGAAAGAATGAGTTGGTTCGGAAAACATCGTAAGGCGCTGATTCTGCTTATTATACTCGCAGTTCTTGCCGGAGTCACAATTGCATCAGCGGTCTCTGGCAGCGGAGACGGGACGGTTTCAGAAACGTCCGGGTCTTTGATCGGAACAGTTACAAGGCCGTTTACCTATGCGGGAAGCAAGCTGTCTTCCGGTATAAAGACGCTGTTCGGTTCATCGGATCTGAAAGCAGAGAATGAGAAGCTTCAGAAAGAGAATGAGAAACTCAGAAGACAGGTGCAGAAGAACGCTTTGTCACGCGGTGAGCTGGATGAGCTGAATTCTCTGAAGAAAGCCCTGAAATACTCGGATAAAGGGACGACGGGCGATTATGTATCCGGGAAAATTACATCCATGGACGGTACCAGCTATGTAAATGTTTTTACCATTAATGTCGGATCCTCCTCCGGCGTGAAAGGGGGAGATCTGGTCGTATGCGGAAAAGGTCTTGTCGGCAGAGTGAAATCGGTCGGCAAGGGATGGTCGAAAGTGGTTACTCTTCTCGATTCGAATATGGACATCAGTTTTCAGGTAAATGGAAATCCTTCCATACTCGGGGTTCTGGACGACTCGAACGGAAAAACACTTTCCGGTTATACGCTGGACAGTTCCGCGGTAGTATCGGAAGGGGATACGCTTGTGACGTCCGGACTGGGAACGATTCCCGCGGGAATCCCGATCGGGAAGGTAACCCGGGCCAGAAGAGACAGCAATGCGGAGCTTCTGAAGGTCACTGTGCGCCCGAGTGCTGATTTTAATGCGCTCAGAGAGGTAATGGTTCTGTTATGAGGAAATATTGGAAGTTTATTTTGACAGGGGTGCTCGTTTTTCTTACGCAGGCTTTTCTGTCGAATCTTATTCCGCATTTCCCGGGAGCGCCGAATCTGATATGGATTTTCACTTTGGTTCTTGCCTTTGATCCGGTAGATCGGTTCGGATGGATTGTAAGCGGCATTGTCCTTCAGTTTCTCTGGGATTCGGCTTTCGGATTCTTTACGGGTGCAGGCGCAGTTCCGCTTGCAGCCGCATTTGGTATTTTCTGTTTAGTAACGCATTTTTTAAACTTGGAACGTGCTACGGTAAGAATTGTTTTTAACGGGCTTCTTACGATCATTTACGGGATTTTCGTATGGCTTCTGGGTATATTGGCAGGAAGCGCGTACGGTTTCCTTACGATGCTCCGTTTTTACAGTATGCAGGCCGTGTACTGCATGGCAATCGGAGGTATTTTGCTGCTGATTCTTACACTTCGTAAGAACGGAAGCGCTGGCAGAAAGAGGAATTGGTATATTTCATGAAGAAAGACGGAAGCGGTAATAATATCTTTGTTACTCGATATCGGATGATTGCAGGACTGATTGTAATATTGATGTGTGTTCTGGCAGTCCGCCTTTTTGTCGTTACCATTGTTCAGCATAAGCACTGGTCGGATCTGGCGACGTCGCAGAGCACGAAGCAGATTAAGACATCTGCGGCCCGCGGAAATATTTACGATCGGAACGGAGAACTTCTGGCGGGGAATAAGCAGGTTTTTAATGTGGTTTTCACAGCCAGCGGACTCAGCACGAAGGAGATTAATTCGAATGCGCTTTCGCTTATGAATCTTCTCGAAAAGAACGGGGACACTGTGAAGGATGATTTTCCGATCAAATTCCGTAAAGACGGCACGATGTACTGGTCCTACGGTGCAGAGAAGAAAAAATGGCTGAACAAGCATAATTACAGTCAGGATCTTACAGCGGAGCAGGCCTTTAAGGCGATCTGTAAAGAATATAATGTCAGCTCCAGCCTGACGCGGTATGAGGCTTATAAACTTCTGACAGAGACATACCAGATCGATGTGCCGATTTCTGTCAGCACGATGGATTATATTTACGATCTTCAGAAAAAGAATTTCCTTTCCCAGTGGGGGAGCAATGTCTTTTCAGATAAGGAAATCAAAAAAGGCGTATCGGCGGAGGAGGCTTTCAAGAAACTTCGGAAAGCGTATAAAATCAGCAGCAGCCTTTCGAATGAAGATGCCCGGAAGATTCTTCTGATTCGGAACCGTGTAAAGAAAGAGGGACAGAGCTATATTCCGGTAAAAATTTCCACGAAAGTAAGCGATACAACAATCGCGCAGATTTCAGAAAATGCGGTAAAGGGCGCATCCATCAGCTCCGGGTATGAACGGTATTATCCGAACGGGAGCCTTGCGGCGCATGTGATCGGGTACATGGGCAGCATCTCTGAGACAATGCTGGACAAGCTGGAAAGCAAGGGCTATTCCAATGACGATTTAGTCGGTCAGAGCGGCATTGAATCCGCATATGAGACGAAGCTTCATGGAACCGACGGCGAGAAAATGATCCGCGTGAACGCGTCCGGCGATCAGGTCGGTGTTGTCAGTGAAACAAAGGCGAAGAAGGGGAAAGACGTCTATCTTACGATTGACAAAGACATTCAGGCGGCGGCTGAAAGCGCGCTTGCGCGGCAGGTGAACAGCGGAAGCGCTACTTGCAAGAGTGGCGCGGTTGTTGCGATGGATGTCAAAACCGGTGAAATTCTTGCGATGGCAAGTTATCCGACCTACGATCCGAATATTTTCGCAGGCGGAATTACAACAAAGGCATGGGAATCGGTGCAGAGTGAAAATCCGAGGGATCCGATCGCTCCGGCTCCTCTGTACAACAATGCAACCATGGCCGCGGCGCCTCCGGGATCGACATTTAAGCCGATTGTGGCTTTGACAGGCCTTCGGCTAGGGCTGAATCCGGATCAGTATATCGTTGACCGCGGATATATTCAGATCGGAAGCATTAAATGGAAAACTTCTCTCTATAACTTGAACGGCGGAACAGAGGGCGCTGAAAACCTGGAATGGGGAATCGGACACTCCAGCAACTATTATTTCTACTGTGTTGCAACCGGAAAAGACTGGGGAACCGGGAAATCTCTCGGTTACAGCATAGGGATTCCGGATATCCTGAAAACCGCGAAAGCCTTCGGTCTTGGAAAGAAAACAGGAGTTGAAATCGGCGAGCGTGTTGCAGCAACACCGTCCGAGAAAAAGAAAATCGCGAATTACAAGGTCAACTGCTACAACTATCTTTATGAAAACAAGCATACCTTCTATCCGGACAGCATTGCGAACAGCCCTTCGAAGCTGAAGAAGGAAATCAACATCGTCGTTTCCTGGTTGGAGGACAATCCGTCGTATTCGAAGCTTGTTTCTCTTATGAAATCGAAAACAAAGATTAAGTCCAGTCAGATCGAAACCGCGGCTTCGAATGTAAAATTCAATTATTTTGAGCAGGCGCACTGGTCGACCGGCGACCAGTTTAACGTCGGAATCGGACAGGGCGATAACCTTTATACCCCGCTTCAGGTTGCCACGTACTGCGCAGCTCTTGGAAACAACGCGACATATACCAGAGCAAGTCTTGTTTCCGGAGTACAGGGTGAAGGAATGGTAAAAAAGACAGGTACGAAGATCAGCCTTGTGACGGATAGCCAGCTCGCTGCAGTATACAAGGGGATTCGGCGTGTAGTGCTGAGCGGGTCTCTTGAGGGATCGCTCGGAAGTTTTGAAACTGCGGTTATGGGTAAGACCGGTACCGCGGAAAACCAGGGAACTCCGCAGCCGGCGAGTGAGGTGGATTATGTAAAGGAGCATCTCGGGAACTGGAACAGTCAGGCGGGTACGTCGATTACCTGGAGTCAGATCAAAAAAGAAATGAAAAAGCTGATGCGGAAAGATCCGGTTACATATTCCTCGGAGGATAATGCAGTCGACCGGGCAGTGAAAGAGCTTTCGGATTATAAAATCACGCAGTCTATGATCGATTCCGCAAAAGGATCCTATAACTACTATGCCTGGACGATGTCGCTGGCACCGGCGGACAATCCGAGGATCGCGGTCGTTACAATGCTGATTCAGGGCGGATTTTCCGCGAACGCGGCGCCGGTCAACCGGGATACGATGCAGGCGTATTTCGATAAATACGGCGGAACCAGCAAACATGTAAATGTAGTCGGAACTGTTGAAAAGACAGACCAGACCGGTGTAAACGTAAAAGATTGAAGAAAAGGCAGAGTACAGCGGGAGAATTGACAGAGTTTAACTGGGAAAAGAGGTTACATGGGACGGGTTATCATGGTGGCATCCGGAAAAGGCGGCACAGGGAAGAGCATGGTTTCAGCGAATTTAGGCGCTCTTTTTGCGATGGTTGGACAGCGTGTTGTCATCGTGGATATGGATATGGGTCTTCGAAATGTGGATCTTTATCTGGGTCTGGAAGAGAAGGTTCTATATGATGCGCATGATGTCATGATGGGAATTTCAACGATTTCGCAGGCATTGGTTCAGGATGAGCGGATTCCGAATCTCTGGTTTCTAGGTGCGTCGGTTTCACGGGAGGATGGTTCCCTTACGCCGCTTCATGCGGAAATACTCTGTGAAAAGTTAAAATCCAGATTTGATCTTGTCATTCTGGATGCTCCGGCCGGTACAGGAGACGGACTGGTGATCGCGTCCGCCGGCGCGGAGATGGCGGTTATGGTTTCAACCCCGGAATATGCATCGCTCCGGGATGTCGGGGCGCTGGATAAAATTTTAGCGGAAATGGGGATACTAAAACGGGGTCTTCTTCTCAACCGTGTTGTTCCAGATTTGATGAAGGACGGCATCGTTCCATCGCTTCAGGAAATAGCAGGGACGATCGATTCTCCGCTTCTTGGTGTGATTCTGGAAGACCGGAATATCCTGCTTTCCACGAATCTTGGAATTCCGATTGTCCTTAAGGAAGATACGTATATTTTCCGTAATTTTCTGAAAATCGCGGCAAGGATAATCAATATGCTGGGGCCCGAAAACGAATCTGGAAACGAGGAGTCGAAAAACCAGAAACAGGGCTTTTGATTTTCGGTTGCTTGTATAATTTTATATGAAATGAAGAAACGCGGGTTGGAGTGGAGGGGTGGTTTCGGCCGCCAAAAACAACCCCAGTTTTTATTTTTAAAAAAAAAAAAAAAACAC
>JAQXNW010000142.1 GCA_029098205.1 Eubacteriales bacterium
TATATTTTGAAAGGAAAATAAACCAATGGTCACGAAGAAGCGTGCAGCGTTTCATACGCTCGGATGCAAAGTGAATCAATATGAAACCGAAGCGCTGATCGAGCAGTTTCGAAGAGCGGGGTTTGAAATCGTCGGAGAAGATCAGACCGCAGATGCGTATATCATTAATACCTGCACAGTGACGAATCTGGCGGATCGAAAGTCCAGGCAGTTCATCCGAAGAGCGAGAAAAAAGAATTCGGAAGCGGTGATCGCGGTTACTGGCTGTTATGCACAGGTAAAGCCGGAAGAAATCTCTTCGATCGAAGGCGTCGAAATTGTCTGCGGTACGGATGAGAAGAAGGAGCTTCTTCACCTTGTGGAAGAACGGCTGGTGGAAAAAGACAAAGAGGATTTGGAAAATATACCGGATGTTAAGGTTCTCCCGCATGATGAACTGACGCAGTATGAGGAACTTGGACATATCCGCGGGATGGGATCGAGAAGCCGCGCGTTTATTAAGATCCAGGATGGATGCGACAATTACTGTACGTATTGTCTGATTCCGTATGCCAGAGGAAGGATACGGAGCCGTGCGGAGAAGGATATTATTGAGGAAGTTCAGCGACTTACAGATGCGGGCTTCGCGGAAATTGTCCTGACCGGAATCAATACCGCGTATTATGGAAGAGAGAACGCTTCTGCTGGAGGCGGACTGGAACCTCTTCTCGCGAAGCTGAACGATCTTTCGGGGGATTTCCGGATCCGACTCAGTTCTCTGGAGCCGACCATGATCGACGCGGCGTATGTGAAAAGACTTCTTCCCTTTGACCGTCTCTGCCATCATCTTCATCTGGCGCTTCAGAGCGGATCGGACCGCGTTCTGACCGAGATGCACCGCCGCTATACAATGAAAGAATACCGGGAAATTTTAGATGTTCTTCGGGATTTTGATCCGGAGTACGGTGTTTCCACCGATATCATCGTAGGTTTTCCGGGGGAGACGGAACGTGATTTTCAGGAAAGCGTGAAAATCGTCCGGGAAGCGAGGTTCTGCAAAACGCATGTTTTCCCGTATTCACCGAGAGAGGGAACGGCCGCGTCGCTTCGGACCGATCAGATTCCCGGAACCGTGAAACATGAGAGGTCAAAAATTCTGCTGGAGGAAGCGGATCAGGCGGAGCAGGACTTTCTCCGCTCCTGCACCGGATCTTTCAGGGATGTTCTGATTGAAAAGACGCCGGAGGATCCGGTTACAGGCGAGGATCAGGGAATCTTCGAAGATGAGAAAATGACTGCGGAAAAGGACGGTGAAAAAGCTTTCTCAGAGGGGTATACCGATAACTATATAAAAACATTGATTTACGGAAGCGCGGAAACGGGAACGATCCGGAAAGTCCGCCTTAACGGCGTAATGGACGGAGGAATGCGCGGAGAACTTGTTTAGCCGAATGACTCTTCGTTATGATATTATGATATAATGTATAATTATTTCAGGGAAAGGAGGGGTGAATTCTATGGCTGAGGATTGTCTGTTCTGCGGAATCGCGAATCATGAGATTCCGTCTGAAATTATCTATGAGGATGATCAGATCTGCGTGTATAAAGACATCGCGCCGCAGGCGCCGGTTCACGTTCTGATGATCCCGAAGAAGCATATCGAATCGCTGGATACAGTGACGGAGGAAGACCGGGATCTTCTCGGGTATATGCTTTTTAAGGTGAAGGATATCGTGAAACTGGCGGGTATTGAGAATGGATACCGGGTTGTAAGCAATAACGGTGAGAATGCGCAGCAAACGGTAAAACATATCCACCTTCATATTCTGGGAAACCGCAAATTCAGCTGGCCTCCAGGCTGATTCCGCGGGCTGCGGGAACGCTTTTATTTTTGAAATGGCTAAGAAAACGGACGAAGAAATTTACATTCGTGGAGATGCTTTTTTGATGGATTTTTGTACAGGATTCGTCCGAAAATACTTGCCTCGGTAAAAAAAGAAGCGTATACTGAATTCCGTTATGGCGGATGCTGTATGCAATTTTGAGACGCAAGGAGGTGAATCGGGATGGCACAGGTAAACGTTAGAGAGAATGAAAGCCTGGAAAGTGCTCTTAAGAGATTCAAGAGAGCTTGCGCTAGAGATGGTGTCATGGCTGAAGTCAGAAAAAGAGAGCATTACGAAAAACCAAGCGTGAAGAGAAAGAAGAAGTCCGAGGCTGCCAGAAAGAAGGCCAGAAAGTATTAATCTGGTTTTAACGGCAGAGAACGACAAATCGGTTCTTTAAGCATGGAACGATCAGGCTGTATGTAGATTCTTTCTGCATACAGCTTTTTTCGTGTTTGAACAGAAGAAACGTGGTATATTGAGGACAGAAAGCGGAAGGCGGCATAGGCCGGGGAAAGGAATTTGGTGAAATTTGAGCGATTTTCTGCATATTCCAGCGGATGGTACGGATCTGGAAGAATTGTTCGGAAGTATGGATCAGAATATGGATTTGATCCGGGAAGCGACGGGCGCGTCGGTCATGCAGCGGGACGGTGAGATTCTTGTAAAAGCTCCGGAAGAGGAGAAAGCAGAACTCGCAGCTTCCATGATCCGGGAATTGATGGAAGCTATTTCGCGCGGTGAAAAACTGGACAGTCAGAAAGTGCATTATGTGCTGGATCTTGCGCGCGGCGGCGTATCCTACGGTGAACAGGAGATGTCGAAGGACATCATTGCGTTTACGACAAAGGGGCGCCCCATTCGCCCGAAAACCATCGGGCAGAAAATGTATGTGAAGAGCATGGCGAAAAGAGACGTTGTTTTCGCCATCGGCCCCGCAGGTACGGGAAAGACATATATTGCGGTCGCGACGGCGGTATCGGCGCTGAAAGACAAGAAGGTGGACCGGATCATTCTGACGCGTCCGGCCGTGGAAGCCGGCGAAAATCTCGGATTCCTTCCGGGCGATTTGAAAGATAAAGTGGATCCGTATCTTCGGCCGCTTTATGATGCGCTGTATGACGTTCTCGGACGGGAGAAGACGCTTGCGCTTATGGAGAAGGAAGTCATTGAGGTGGCTCCTCTCGCGTATATGCGCGGAAGAACGCTGGATGACGCATTCATTATTCTGGATGAGGCGCAGAATACCACCCGGGAGCAGATGAAAATGTTCCTTACCAGGATGGGGTTCGGTTCAAAAGTGGTCGTGACCGGAGATGTGACGCAGATTGACCTTCCGGATGGCCGAAAGAGCGGACTGATCGATGCGGAGCGGGTTCTTCGGAATGTGAAGGGCATTGATTTCTGCTATTTGAAAGAAGTGGATGTCGTCCGGCACGAGATGGTAAAGCGGATCATCCGGGCTTATGATCAATATGAAAATCGTTCTTCTTCTGAGAAGAATCATCGGAAGGAGGGCGAAGCATGAATTTTTACTTCGACAGACCGGAAGAGGTTCCGAAAGAGCGGATTGAGACGATGAAAAAGGCAGCGGAGCTTACTGTCCGAAGAGAAGGTCTGGATCCGGACCTTCTGGAAGTCAGTGTCAGCTTTGTTTCTCCGGAAGAAATTCGAAGCCTGAACCGTCAGTACCGGAATGTGGATCGCGTAACGGATGTTCTTTCTTTTCCGCAGTTTGAGAGCGCGGATGAGATCCGCACGTTCGGAGAGAACTTCGGAATGGCGGAGCTGGGCGACGTCGTAATCTGTCCGGAACGAGCGGCAGAGCAGGCAAAATTGTTCGGGCATTCGGAGGAAAGGGAAATTATTTATCTCTTTGTCCACAGCATGCTTCATCTTCTTGGATATGATCATATGGAAGCGGATGAAAAGCAGGAGATGCGGACGAAAGAAGAGGAAATTATGACAATCCTCGGGATTCCAAGAGAGAACGCGGAGAACGCGGGAGAAGAGACTGGGAAACTCCTTTTTCAGAAAGCGATGGATGCGAGCTTAGGCTCCTGGTCTCCGTACTCTGGGTTCCGCGTCGGTGCGGCGATTCAGGCGATGAACGAAGAAGGAGACACCGGAATTTTCACGGGTGCGAATGTCGAGAATATCTCTTATGGCGGAACAATCTGCGCGGAGCGCGCGGCTTCTGTGAAAGCCGTAAACGCCGGATATCGGATCTTTCTCGCGGGAGCGTCCTGTTCCCCGGACGGGACGGCTTCCCCCTGTGGAATCTGCAGGCAGTTTCTTTCGGAATTCGGACCGGATATGGTATTTTTCTTCGGCCCGGATGAGGATCACCTGCAGCGGAAGACTTTGTCCGAGCTTCTTCCCGGACAGTTCCGGTTTTCGAAAATGTTAGCGGGCGAAGCAGGAAGAAACGGCAGCGTAAATAATGACAGCGAAAAGGAGAAGGAATGAAATCAGGGTTTATCGGGATCGTCGGGCGTCCGAATGTAGGAAAATCAACCCTTCTTAATTCTATGCTCGGAGAGAAAATCGCGATCGCAACCGCGAAGCCGCAGACAACAAGAAACACAATCAGAGGCATTTATACCAGAGAACCCGGGACAGATGGCCCTGAAGACAGCGGCGCGCAGCTAATTTTGATCGATACTCCGGGAATCCATAAGGGCCATAACAAGCTCGGCGAGGCAATGACGGAGATGGCGCTGAGAACGCTGAAGGAAGTGGACCTTGTTCTTTTCCTTGTGGAAGGAAGCATGGAAGAAGGGCGCGGAGACCGAAGGATTCTGGAGCTTCTGAAGCAGATTCCGACGTCGAAAATTCTGGTGATCAATAAAATCGATAAAATGTCGCCGGAGATGTATCTGAAAATATATAAAGAATATGAAGATACCGGCGTATTTGCAGACATATATGGCACTTCAGCTCTGGAGGGGAAAAATGTCAGCGACCTCAGGAGGCGGATTGAGGAGTTTATGCCGGAAGGACCGATGTACTTCCCTGAGGATATGATCACGGATTATCCGGAGCGTTTTCTGGTCAGCGAAGTGATCCGTGAGAAGGCTCTTCTTTATCTGAACGAGGAAGTTCCGCACGGAATCGCTGTGGAGGTGGAATCCTTCAAGGAAGACAACCGGCTGATCCGGATCGGCGCGGTTATCTACTGCGAGAAAAAATCGCATAAGGGCATCATTATCGGCAAAGGCGGCCGGAAACTGAAAGGAATCGGGAAGGCAGCCCGGGAAGAGCTTACCGATCTTTTAGGAAAGAAAATTTATTTGGAACTCTGGGTAAAGGTGCGGGAAGGTTGGAGAGAAAGCAATTCCGCACTGGAGGATTTTGGATATCTTATAAAGGACTGATCCCGTTTTTCTTATGGAGTGAAGACTATTATGGCAGATACGGTGCAGGGCATTATACTTCGGCAGACGAAAACAGCGGCCGGCGGCCGGCGGATGCTTGAAATTTTTACCGACCGGTATGGAAAAGTCTCTGCGTCGTCTTTTCCGGAGAGAAAAGGTAAAAAACGAACCGATCTCGCGATTCGGCCTTTTACATTGGGAGAATATTCGTTCTTGACCGGAAGGGAAAGCTTCCGCATTGAACGTGCGGAAGCAGTTCGTTCTTTTTATGGGATCGGAGAAGAGCCGGACCGTTTTCTGGCATCGTCTTTTGTCCTTGAGCTTACAGACCGGACGTTCCCGGAAAATGAGCCTTCCAGAGAGGCGTTCGAGCTTTTGAGGGATTTTCTTACCGTCATCGAACATAGAAAACGAGGATTTCTTACGCCGGTTCTGGCTTACGAGATCCATCTGCTCGCTGTCTTAGGTATTTTTCCAGTTATGGACCGCTGCGCTGCCTGCGGGAAACCGCTGCGCCCGGAAAATTGCTCCGGCTTTGGAATCCGTGAAGGCGGAATGTTGTGCGGGGACTGCCTGAGAAAAATACAGGAGAGCACAGGCGCGCAATTGATTTATAATGCCGATTTTGGTATCATAACAGCAATAGAATATTTTGCCGGACATCCGATGAAGGCGTTTCAGACTCTGGCGCTGGAGCGTACGAAAGCGAAGAATATACAGAAGGCTGTGAGAGAATATTTTGCGTATTATCTGGAAATCGGAGCGCTGCGAAGCGACAGCGCGCTTCGAAATCTGGAGAATGTCTGAAAGGAGAAAGCCATGGAGATTACATTAGAGAAAATTGAATTGGTGAAGGATCGAACTGGAGTGACTTACGCGGAAGCGAAAGAGGCTTTGGAGAACGCAGATGGAAACGTGGTTGATGCGATTATCGCATTGGAAGAGAGTGTGGACGAGGAAACTTCCACGAAGCGTCTGGGAGAACAGGGCGAAGCTTTGATCGAGAAAATTAAGGAGATCGTGAAGAGAGGAAATGTTTCCCGGATTGTCGTAAGTCATAATGATGAGAAAATCCTTAATCTTCCTGTCAATGCCGGTATTTTCGGCGTGGTTGTCGCGCCATGGGGCATTCTGGTCGCGGTGATTGCGGCATTCGGATTCAAATGCAGGATCGAAATTGTCAAGACGGACGGAAGCATCATCGATGTGAGCCGGACTGCGGAAGGCGCTCTGGATAAGGCGCAGGATATTGCGATTGACGCGAAGGGAAAGGTGCAGGACGTTTCTGAGAAGGCGAAAGACGTTGTAAAAGAAACCGCTGAAAAAATGAAGGAGAAGACACCGGAGTCCGTGAAGCAGAAAACGGAGCAGGTAGGAATGCGGTTCGGAGAAAAAATCCGTTTCGGAAAGAAACATCCGGGGGATATCAATGTCGATGAACTTTTTGATGAGGGGAAGGACGCCGCGTCCGATCAAGGTGTTACTGAGCAGGAGACGAAAGATGAAGAAAGCGATCCGTTTGTGAAATACCATACGGATGCATCGGAAGCCGGCACTCCGTTGGAAGGAACGAATTTCGGCGGGAAGCATCCGGATGGCATTCATACGGGAAACCTTGCGGACAGCGCCAGTGAATTTTCGAAGCGTCAGTCCAGTGAAGAGGGCGATTCTTCGAAAGATAGTTCAGATGAACAATAATTAAGTTATCTTAGAATGGTTATGCGGAGGAGATGGCGGAAGACGCTTTCTCCTTCGCTTTCCGAAGTTTTTTGATTCAAAAGAGAAAGGGCCGGTGCGGGCGCGTACTGAAAGGCCTTGAGAAGCGGTACGGGAGCAGGACAGACGAATGAGCAGCGAAGTGACGATGGAGAAAATTGTTGGATTGGCCAAAAACCGGGGATTTGTTTTCCCGGGCTCTGAAATTTACGGAGGTTTGGCAAATACCTGGGATTATGGTCCGGTCGGTGTGCTATTTAAGCAGAATGTAAAGAAAGCATGGTGGGAAAAATTCGTTCAGGAATCAAAATATAATGTCGGACAGGACGCGGCGATTCTGATGAATCCGAAAACATGGGAAGCATCGGGACATATCGGCGGATTTTCCGATCCTTTGATTGACTGTAAGGAATGCCATTCCCGGTTCCGTGCGGACAAACTGATCGAGAATTACATCGTTGAACAGGGCGGAGAGCAGATTTCCTGTGACGGATGGTCCAATGAGCAGATGGAAAATTACATTGCGGAGCATCAGATTCCATGCCCGGACTGCGGAAAGAGCAATTTCACGAAGATCCGTCAGTTCAATCTGATGTTCAAGACATTTCAGGGAGTGACCGAGGATTCCACCGCGCAGCTTTATCTCCGTCCGGAGACAGCGCAGGGAATTTTCGTAAACTTTAAGAATGTGCAGAGAACCACGCGTAAGAAACTTCCGTTCGGAATCGCGCAGATCGGAAAAGCATTCCGGAATGAGATTACTCCGGGTAATTTCACATTCCGTACCCGTGAATTCGAGCAGATGGAACTGGAGTTTTTCTGCCGTCCGGGAGAAGATATGAAATGGTTTAAGTACTGGGAAGATTTCTGCCATTCATTTCTTCTTTCTCTTGGAATGAGAGATGAAAATCTCCGCCTTCGCGCGCATGAGAAAGAAGAGCTTTCGCATTACAGTTCCGCAACAACCGATTTTGAGTATAATTTTCCGTTTGGTTGGGGAGAACTCTGGGGTGTAGCGGACCGTACGAATTTCGACTTGACGCAGCACAGCAAATTCTCAGGAGAAGATCTGACCTATTCGGAAGGAGAAGGAGCGGATCGGAAAACGTTTATTCCATACTGCATTGAGCCTTCGGTCGGTGTAGACCGCATGGCGCTCGCGTTCCTGATTGACGCGTATGAGGAGCAGGAATTAGAAGGCGCGAATGGAAAGAAAGATGTCCGCACTGTACTGCACTTCCATCCGGCTCTTGCGCCATATAAGGCTGCGGTTCTTCCTCTTTCCAAGAAACTGGCGGAACAGGCGGAACCGATTGCGGATGAACTTTGTAAATATTTCAGTGTTGATTACGATGTAACCGGATCCATCGGAAAACGTTATAGAAGGCAGGATGAAATCGGGACTCCGTTCTGCATCTGTGTCGACTTTGATACAGAAAACGATCATTGCGTTACGATCCGTGACCGGGATACGATGGAGCAGATCCGTATCCCGGTTGCCGAGGTCCGTTCCTATATTGAAGAACGAATGGAATTCTAACGGATTCCTGGCCCGGAAAGATTTCTTTTCGGGCTTTTTCGATTTTTGGAGAGGGGTATGTCATGAGTGAGAGCAGGTATGTGTATTCTTTTTATGAAGGATCAAAAAATATGCAGGAGCTTCTTGGCGAAAAAGGAGCGAATCTTGCAGAAATGACAA
>JAQXNW010000143.1 GCA_029098205.1 Eubacteriales bacterium
ATGGCTCCGCGGCGCCCGTTACATCCGCCTCCTGGAACACATCCCGGCCGATCAGCTTTGAAGAAACCTGTCCGGTGACCGCGATGATCGGAATGCTGTCCGCATAGGCCGTCGCCAAAGCCGTGATCAGATTCACCGCTCCCGGTCCCGATGTCGCGACGCAGACTGCTGGCTTTCTGGAAATTCGCGCGTATCCGCTCGCGGCGTGCCCCGCGTTCTGTTCCTGCCGTACCAGCACGTGCCGAATCCCGGAATTGTACAGCCCTTCATAAAAAGGCGCGATCGCTACCCCCGGGTACCCAAATACAGTCGAAATGCCTTCTGCTTCCAGGCATTTCACCATCGCCTCCGCTCCGTTCATATTTACCTCCTGTTCTGAATTCCGCTTCTACGCCGCGTGGGACAAAGGTTCCTGCATTCGCTGCACCGGCCAGCCGTTCAATCTTCGTCCATTGTCTGTCTGCGATCTTCCCGGTGGCTGTCTGATATATGCCCGATGTCTTGCGGCGGGCGCGTCTCATAGAAACCGGATTTTTTCCTCCGGTTAGTGGAATGTCTCAATTCTAACAAAATAATCGTGTCTGTACAACAGAAATTTTCGAGAAAATATGTTAAAAATAACAAAATGCATCTTTAAGTAAAATATAAGACCTCCGGACGGCCCCGATGCACGGGGTTCTCCGCCCAAAGATCTCTGCCATCCAAAACCATTCCTCCCGGAAAAGTTCCAGGTTCATGAGTCCGGTCTCTTCCTTATGCTGTTTTTCCCGGGTCAACCGCGGTCCTAATCGGCTTATTTTTCTTCTTCATCAAGCCCGCATTTTGCAAGCTTCAGATATTTCTCATCCCGTTCGCCCATGGCCTTTTCGCCTTTGCCGCCGGAATAATCATAGAAGCCGCTGCCGGATTTCACGCCGAACTTTCCCTGCTTATACAGTTCATCAAACAGGCCGTACGGCTTCTTTGCGTCCGAAAGATCCTCCCAAAGATACGACGAAATATGATGAAAGGTGTCCAGGCCTCCAAAATCCGCAACCTCGAACGGACCCAGGCAGGCGTAACGGAATCCCGGACCGTATTTCATGCACCGGTCGATATCCTCGAAATCTCCGACCCCCTGTTCCTTGATATAAAGAGCCTCCCGAAGAAGCGCGAACTGAAGCCGGTTCCCGATAAATCCAGGCGCGTCTTTCCGGACATGGATCGGTTTCTTTCCGATCTTTTCGGACAAAGCATATGTGATGTCCGCTGCCTCTTCATCGGTCTTATCTCCCCGGATCACTTCGATAAGAGGAATGATGTGCGGCGGATTCCAGAAATGCATCCCGCAGAACCGCTTCGGGCTCTTCACGGCCTCCGCGATCTTCGTGATCGAAAGCCCCGATGTGTTCGTCGTAAGAACCGCATCCGGTTTCGCCGCTTCCGAACAGTCTTTCCAGAAATTCTGCTTCGCTTCCAGACTCTCTGTTACGTTTTCGACGACAAAATCCGCTTCTCCGAAGACGTTGATATCTCCAGGCTTTGAGAAACGGATTCTCGAAACCAGCTTGTCCGACGCATCTTTCGTAAGCTCGCCTCTAAGAACGAGCGTCTCCTGGCTGAGCTCAATCATCCGGCAGCCTTTGTCCATTGACTCCTGATGACGTCCGTACAGGATCACATCGTATCCATATTGGGCGAAAATCTGCGCCATGGACGATCCCATAACTCCGGTTCCCGCAATCGCGATGGTTTTTATGTCCTCTGCCTGAATCATTGACTACCTCTCCTTTCCTGATTTTCTGCCTTTTCAGTTTTTTCCCTTTACTGGCCATCATCCCTTTTCGGAGGGAATTCCCTTTCCTGGTCCTTTCTTATATTCCCGCTTTCTTTCGCGGTATCCCTGCGCCGATAGATCCGATTTCCCGTTTTTCCTTCCCAGAACCAGCTCCGGATCGCGTCTTCCGATCCCGCATACGCCCATGCCGTGTCAAAATATGTAAAGCCGGCATCCATGAACCGATCAACCATTTCCTTAGTCTGTTCAATATCGATCTTTCCGTCCTCCTGCGGTAGACGCATCAGACCGAAACTCAGTTTCTTAATTTCCTTATCAAAAAAAGCCATTGATTCTTCCTATTATTCCCACATTAGAATTTCCCTTTCAGGATAACAATTTCCTAAGACAGGGATACACAATTTCATAGATCGAATACTTCCGGAACGGGATTCCCGCTTCCTCCATCGCCCTCTGCTGCTTCTCCGTCGAATCCGTATACGGATACACGCCGCTTAAAAACGCGAAGAACGAAACGCGAAAACTCGTACGTTCCTCCTCCGTCATCCCCGGGATGAATTTCTGCAGAATTTCATCCATCAAAGAAAACACACCGCACAGCGTCCTCTTGAACTCTGTCAGTCTCTCCAGCCTGCTGTTGTCTTCGATTTCATGAAGATTCGTCGCCTGAATTCTTAGAAGCGTCGTTCTCTCCTCCAGCGATTTCGAAAGCGCATCTGCGAGTTCTTCCCGGTTCAGCCGTTCCTTCTCATAAATTATATCAAGATCTTCTTCCCAGCGGACGTATTCCCGCTCAAGAAGTCCCAGAAAAATTTCTTCTGCCGTCCGGAAATAGTTGTAGATCGACGGCCGCGACATACTTGTATACGCGGAAATATCCTTCATCGTCACATCATGAAAAGAAGAATTCCGGTACAGTGTGCTGCACGCGTCCAGGATCTCGTTCCGCCTTTTTTCCGCATGCCCCTCAGGCATCTTAGGCACACCGATCACCTCCTTCTCTTCATTTATATCATTTCCCTGACACCATGTCAATGTATTTTGACAAAGTGTCAGTTTAAATTTCCGCCAATTTCCCGCGACCGGTTTCACCCGCGCGCGTTCCGATCCTCGTTCGCATTCATTCGCGCGCGCCCGCCTTTACCCGCGGTATATTCTTTGTCCGTTTTATTTCCCGCTCCCGTCGTTTGAGAAAATCCGGCTTTCCACAAGGTCTCTCAATAACTGCCTCGCCTGTTTCCGGTCCTCCCTCGTAACCTTGCCCGGATGGCTGTGAAGAAACCCCCAAAGCCCGAACGCAATGAACGAATTCAGCGCTTTCACCGGATACCTCGTGCTGAGATAGTCCGGATACTGGATTTCAAACCGCTCGATAAACCGCACCAGAAAGTTATGGTAAAGCGGAGTGATGTCCCGGTCCACAAGAAGACGCGGCACCGAAAGCGCCGGATTGTCATCGAAGGAAACCAAAGTATCCAGGACATTCTGAAGACTTTTTTCAAAATCATTCTCCGGGTTATTGGTCTTCTGCCGTTTCTTGAACTGCTGCTCCGCGTCCTCTTCCATGGAAATGTAGAGGTCGTTTAGAAGATCGTATTTGTCATTGTAGTACGTGTAGAACGTCACGCGGCTCGTCTTGGAACGCGAACAGATTTCCGTGACCTTGATCTTGTCGAACGGCTTCTCCGAAAGAAGCTCCTTCAGCGCGTTTCTGAGCCCCAGTTTTGTTTTATAGATTCGCTGATCCATACTTTTACACTTTCTCTGATCCGTTTGGTTAACTGACAGTTCTTCAGAAATGTCATTGCAAAAACAGCTTACATCCGTAAAGTTATTATAACACATGTAAAGGAAAAAATATGGACAGGAAAAAGTATAATGAAAGTAGTATTTATCGTACCGACCACGGCGCTCCGGAGAATTCCGATGTACCGCTGGGGCGGAAAAGTTTACGGGCAGAGCAATTCCATCACAGGGCCTTTGATCCTCGGAGGCATCCTGAAGAAAGCTGGGCACACGGTCGAGGCCTATGAGGAACTGAACGGAAGCATTCATTTTAAACGGCTCCTTAAGGACACCGATGTTTTCTGCATTTCGATCATGACCTCAAATTCGCTCCGCGGATATGAGCTCGCGGATATCATCCACGAAAAATCAAACGCCCGCGTGATCATGGGCGGCATGCATGCGACCAGGGAGACCGAAGAGGCGCTCAAGCACGCGGATCAGGTCATCATCGGCGAAGGGGAGAAGGTCATTCTGGACGTCGTCGAAGGCAGAATCAAGGACCGCGTCGTTCACGGAATTCCGATTGAAAATCTGGACAAGGTTCCGTTCCCGGATTACTCCATTCTGAAGACGCCCTGCGTCGCCGCAAATGTCATTTCGACCCGCGGATGTCCGTTCCGCTGCACCTTCTGCACGACCTCCCGAATGTTCGCGCCCTACCGGCAGAGAAGCATCGACAATGTAATCGCCGAAATCCGGATGTATAAGGAAATGGGATTTAAATACCTGAATTTCGAGGACGATAATTTTACCGCGGACAAAGAACGCGCGAAAGAGATCTGCCGCAGGATGATCGCGGAAAATCTTACTTTTAAAGAGACCTTCTTCTTCGGGAGGACCGACCTCGCGGATGACGAAGAGCTTCTTCAGCTTCTTCACGACGCGCACCTCACCCGGGTTCTGATCGGCATCGAATCTTTGAACCAGGAGGCATTAAACAGCATTCATAAAGGGCAGAACATCGAAAATATCCGCCGGGCGGGAGCCGCCTGCCAGAAATACGGAATCCGGCTGATCGCAAGCATCGTGCTTGGCCTGGACGAGGACACGATCGAGGATATGAACCGGAGCATCCAATTTGCGAAAGACATAAACGCATACCAGCTTCAGCCGGCGGTTCTCACGCCCTTCCCCGGCACGCCGGTTTATGAGCAGTTTGAAAAGGAAGGCCGCATGATTACCCATAAATGGGACCGCTTCGACATGATGAACGTGACCTTCCAGCCGAACCACATGACGCCCTGGGAGCTTCAGGAAGAGTTCTATCACGCCGCGAAGTTCTTCTATGACTTTAAATCCTCTAGAATAATTGGTAATATATTCGGTAAAGAATACGGCCGTCGGCGCTGGTGGCTTGCTTTCTTTGCAAGGCTCGGCACCTGGGGCGCGCACGTCGCGTCGAAAGCCGCGAAAGGAAGCGTTTATTACGATCTCCGGCATCTGAACATCCCGGCGGTGGAAACGCAAAAGGAGAATAAAGAAGAAAAATGAAAA
>JAQXNW010000144.1 GCA_029098205.1 Eubacteriales bacterium
CCGATGCCATTTCCATCCCATCCGATAAAGAGGATAGCTGATTGAAATCAGCGATGCTGTCAAAACGCAAAGTATAAAACGAAGCCATCTGTTTTTCAAAAGAAATTTAATTCCTAGCATTAACAGCGAAACAGCAATAAAAAATCTCAGTACTTCTAATGTAAAGAAAAAATAGAAAAAGCCATATAAAAAGAAAAAAACAGAATAGCTGCACTCAAATTCTCTCATTAATTGAAAAATAAGAAATGCGCAAACCACAAAAATAACTAATAAAAACAGCTGAAACGGAATTCCAAAATGAGAGAACGCATCCGCCAAATATCCGTACCCTTTTTCAACGTGCCAAATGTCACTTTCAACAGATGAAGTTCCTTGCAAATAATGGAATCGATAACGGCCTAAATCACAATTTCCATCTCTAATATTTCCCGCAAAAATCATTCCAAAGAAAATAAGGGACCAAATATCCAAAGCCCTTGCTTTCTTCTTCATTAGTAAACAATAAAAATTAAGAAGCATTGTTCCAAAATAGAGAACGACCGTCATCACAAACCCCTCGCATCTACCCCATAATATTTTTCCGATGCCATTTCCATCCCATCCGATAAAGAGGATAGCTGATTGAAATCAGCGATGCTGCTGCCCTTTCCACTTTTGAAACCCTCGGATCTGATAAAACCGTACGCTTGTGTTTCCGAAGATAAGAAATCATTTCATCTCTACGGTCTGTATACTTTCGATCCGCGTCCGAATTTATCATCAGATTAAGTACACTGAATCTCGCCCGGTATCGTTTTGCAAGAGCTGGCTGAAGAAGACTTGGATACTTCTCTACAATTTTCTCAGTCACCTGATCCGTAATCGGCGAATAATCAAAATATTTTTCATTAAACTTGCTGTTCGAAATGGAATTATCATGAAACATATAATTATATTTTGAATCAAACCCCACCGCGATGCGATCCGCTTTCATAATCAATCGATACATGGTTGCAAGATCCTCGAAAATTTTTCCCTTAGGGAAGCGGATATCCGAAAGAAGCGATCTTGCAATCAATTTACAATATGCCGACGTATCGTTCACATCGTTGTATAAGAAAGAGTTCAGCCACTGCTCCGGGGTCTCAGCCTCTGGCGCTCGCTGAACCGCATTTTCTTTTACTTTCCCGTTCTGATAACAAGTCCGATGCTGACAGACAGAAAGATCAGCATCAAACCGAACAATCAAGTTATACAAATAAGAAACGTAATCCGGATCGATTGAATCGTCCGGATCTACATATGTTATAAATTCTCCCGACGCATGCTCAGTCCCAAAATTTCTAGCATCGGATAATCCCCCATTTTCCTTATGAAAAACAGAAATGCGGGAATCTCTTTTTGAAAAATCATCGAGCATCTCTCCGCTTCTGTCTGTGGAGCCATCATCAACAAAAAGAATCTCAAGAGACTCATAATCCTGTTCTGTAACGGACTGAAAGCAGCGTTCCAAATACTCTTGAATGTTATATACTGGAAGTACGATAGATATTAATGGATTACTCATTTTCTCTCCGAATTGTCCTGAATTAACAGATCTGCCATATCGACAATTGCCTGATATGCCGTTTTCCGGTCGAATTCCCGTTCCGCTGTTATCCGGGCGTTTACGGAATACTTCTTTGAAAGTTCCGGGTTATTTTTCAGAAGCAGAATTCCCTCTGCCAGAGCTTTTGCGTCTTCCGCAGGAACATTGATGCCGAAGTCTTTTTTGGTTACAAGATCACAGAAAACCGGATTTTCCAATGTATTAATCATAGGCCGTCCGCTGGAAAGATAGTCGCCGACCTTATTTACAATGCTCTGCGGCGCTCCCTTGACGAAAGAATTAATCGCAGCATCCGATTTATGAAGATATGCAGCCATCTTCGGATATGCAGTATATCCTAAAAATTCAACATTCCCGCATCCGATTTCCTTTGCATGGTTTTTGAATTCGTCCGCTCTGGGGCCTGTGCCAAGGATCTTGATTTTTATATCCGCATGCCCTTCTTTCTCCAATCGACCTGCGGCGTCAATCAATGTGAGGATATCATAGCTCTTTCCCAGTGAACCGGCATACGTCACCCAGTATTCATTCTCCGGCTTCTCGATTTCGCCTGAGTATGTTCGAACTCCTTCGTCAAATACATCCAGGTCGCATCCGACATAGACGGTTTTCATCGGAATGCTCCGATAGTTATTTTTCACAGCACGCGCTGTATAATCTTCAGAGGTTCCGATCGCTCCGCTTGCATTCTTATATGCAGTTTCCGCATCCTTCTTAAGCGGCCTAAGAAACAGACTTGTCAGAGGATTTTTCGGAAGAACCATGGACATCGCTTCCGGCCAAAGATCCTCGATATCCACAATAAACGGGATCCCGTTTTGTCTGCAATATTCCGAAACCCTCGCTGCTACTCGGTTTGACGGAATCGAGCAGTATACCGCATCGTATTTCGTTTGACTCTTCGTCAAGTACGATGCGATATTCTTCGCAACCGTCTGATTACTGCGGATTCTCTTAAAATCAATATTTTTATTATATGGAGGAGTCTTTACAAAGGTAATCTTGAATGGATAATTTTCAGACAGAATTTTCTTCGTATCTCTGGCTTTTTTCTGAAAATGCTGGAAATCAACCGTAATCACTTCCACATCATATCCTGCATTCACAAACAGGTTCGCGATGTAGAAAAAACGATTCGGCCCCGGTTCACAGGGGAACCAGGCGTATCCATTCGAAACAATCGCGATTTTTTTATTTTTCATCGTCATTCTCCAATTCAAAATCCTGTATTTCTTCGACTCGCTCTTCGGAGAATCCTTCCGTACTCTCTTTCTGGAAAAGAATTTTCACAGTCTCAAAAATCAGCTGAAGATCCAGAAGCAGGCTATAATGCGTGATATAGATCAGATCCATTTTTACTTTATCAAGCGCCGTCGTGTTATATTTTCCATACACCTGCGCATACCCTGTGAGACCGCCGCGGACCTTCTCGCGGAGTTTAAATTCAGGAATCTGCTGGGTATATTTTTCTACGTGCTCAACTCTCTCCGGCCGAGGCCCAACGATTGACATATCGCCCTTCAGAATATTAATTAACTGAGGAAGCTCATCAATACGAACCGCACGAATGACTTTTCCGACTTTCGTAATTCGATCGTCGTCTTCTCCGGCCGGGTGCGACCGACCATCCTTCTCCGCATCGACAATCATACTGCGGAATTTAATCATCTGGAACTTCCGTCCGCCCAGTGTTACCCGCTCCTGACGGAAGAAAACCGGACCGCCGTCATCTCTTTTAATCGCAATCGCGACAATCAGAAAAACCGGAGATAATATCACTAAGGCTAATAGAGAAAGGAAAATGTCAAAAAAACGCTTGATTCCGAGGCGGACTAATGAAATCCCCTCATTCCGATTTAATGCGAGCGGCGTATCAAACAGATTCATATTCTCCGAAGTCTGCACAATAATATCAGAGAGTTTCGGAAGGAAATATACTCTCTTCCCCAGCTCATATCCGATCTTGATAAGAGAACTCTGCTGTTCATCCGGAAGGTCGTATAGCGCGATCGCGTCGTATTTCTTGATATCAGGCAGAAGCTCCTCTACATTTTCAGGGCACTTCGTCATCTTAGCCACATGATATTTCGCGGGAACCCGATCGAATTTATCCCGGATGCTGTTTCCCAGATTAGCCCGCTCCCCGTAAATTTCAAAGATCTGAAGCGGCGGAACGATTTTACGATGTACTATGATGATGATGTTTGTAACTAACACGATCACAACAGTCTGCACCAGGAACAAAAGAAAATAAATTCCAAGAAACAGAAAACCGAAACGGAACTGTCCGGTAATCGCCATGGAAATGAAAATTTCTAAAAAATCAAGAGAAAAAAGAGAAAGCACCTGGCTGGCAAACACCTGCATCTTCCGGTTCGCACCGAAATGGAATCCGCCGAGCCACTTCGTGATCACAATAAAAAGCCCCGCGTAAATCAGCAACGCCATTCCAAGATTCCCCATTCCGAGAAGCGCTCCCGTCTGATTGTGATCCTGTACAAAACGATACCAGACGAACATAAACGATCCCGTCGCGATAACCGTAAGAAGAAACCCGCAGCATCTCCGATAGAAACTTTCGAGCGCCGCATGCGTTCTTTTATTACTATATTCGCTCAAAAATCTCCTCCTGTATTTCATATATAAAAAGCAATCATAACAGTGTTCTGATTCTCAAAACCTATTCTGCCGAATTTTCCAAAGAAAAGGAATCTAAAGCAAAGAGCGATGAAGAAATCAAACCGCTATTTTTCTGCATGGTGATTAGAAGAAATTCCCTTCTTTCCTCTGAAGATAAACACAATAATAATAATTCCGACAGAAAGAATCAGCCCAAGAGCTGCTCCTTTCAATCCATTATTCCGTACACTTCCAGAACTTTCTGGCGCTGTAGGAAGATTTGCTTCCTCTTCTATATTGGCATCAAAAATTTCATCCGTCGATTGATTGATTTCGCGGACCGTCGCATCTCCGACCGCTTTCGTAATCGACTGTGCTGTTTTTGGATTCGTATCTTTCGTTACAATTTCTAAAAAACGAGTATTTTCAATTACGGACACGTCTATTTTCGAAGCAATCTCTTCGCTGCTGAGACCCGTCTCTCTCGCCGCACTCTTTAATACCTTCCGGCCTTTTCCCATCTCGACAAAATCATCCATATACTGCTTCGCGTCGTAAGGCTGATAAAGCATGATCTTATCCGAAGCATTCGTCTTCTCGGAAGCCGTAATATAAATTCTTGTCGAAGACGAATAAACCGGTTTAATAAACAACTTCGTTCCAACTGATGCACCTGCGCCGAAAATCAGCATAACAAGAACAACGATCCATTTCCTCTTCCAAACCTGCGCCAGGCAGTCCCAGATATCAAAATCGACGATATCATATTCTTCGGTTGATGTATTTTCTTTCACGGAATTCTCCTTCTTCTATCGGTCAGTTCGAATCAATACTATCGTCGTATTATAACACGTCATAATTTCAGAAACAACCAAGAGCCCGCTTAGATTGAAATTCTTTACTTTCAATGCTATATTAAATAAGTATACTTTAAAATCCTGAAAAATTCACGATTGACGGAATAAAACGGAGGATTTTCCTTTGTTTTCAGCCTGATACCCTGACAGTATGAAGGAGCAACGAACTATGAGCGAAGAAACAATCCGCAGCCGGAGCGAAATTCCAGAAAGCGATAAATGGAACATCGAAACCATGTATAAAACCCGGGAGGAATGGGAAAAGGACCGGCAGGAAGCGATCTCTTCCGCCGAAGCTTTTCCTGAAAAGTACCGGGGAAAACTCGGAGAATCCGCGGAGATTCTGGCTGACGCTTTAACAGAAGACGCGCGGATTGAACAGATTACAGAGCGTGTCTTTGTCTATGCGCACCAGAAGCTGGACGAAGACAACCGGAACAGTACGCAGCAGGAAATGAACGGGCTCGCGCTTGATGCGGCCGCCAGAGTGCAGGCCGCGTCAAGTTTTCTTATCCCGGAGATTCTGGAAATACCGGAGGAAACGCTCCTGAAATATCAGAAGGAAGATCCCCGGCTGGCGGATTACGCATACGAATTCAAAACGCTTCTCCGCGAGAAAGCGCATATTCTTTCCCCTGAAGAGGAACATCTGATGGCACGCTTAGGCGAGGTACTGGACGGTTCTGACCAGGTTTTCACGATGCTGAACGATGCGGATCTGAAATTCGGTACGATTCAGGGAGAAGACGGGAATCCTGTGGAAGTCACCCACGGAAATTACATAAAACTTATGCGGAGCAAAAACCGCGATGTGCGGAAAAACGCATTCGAAGCCTGCTACCGGATGTATCAGTCGCATATTAATACAATCTCCGCGAACTACGGACTGCAGGTAAAAACCGATGTCATCCGGTCAAAGATCCGTAAATACCCATCCTCCCGTGCGATGGCTCTTTCCTCCGGAAATATTCCGGAATCCGTTTACGACAATCTGATCGAAGAAGTTCATGCGGCGCTTCCCGCTATGTACCGCTATATTGCGAAGCGCAGAAAAATACTAGGCGTCGATAAGCTGAAAATGTACGATGTCTATGTTCCGCTTGTCGAGATTCCGGAGCGGGAATACTCTTTTGAAGATGCCGTCGAACTTGGAAAAAAGGGCCTCGCACCGCTGGGGCAGGAATATCTGGATCAATTCCAGAGGGGCATCGATGAAAGATGGATCGACATATATGAAAATGAAGGAAAAACACGCGGCGCTTACAGCTTCGGTTCATATGACAGCGCGCCGTTCGTTCTTATGAATTTTTCCGGAACACTGGATGACGTCTTTACGCTTGTTCATGAAATGGGACATTCGATGAATTCCTATTATACGAGAAAGACCCAGCCCTTTATTTACGGCGACCATTCCATCTTTACCGCAGAAGTCGCATCCACCGTGAACGAGACGCTGCTGATGCGCTATCTTCTGAAAACGGAAAAAAATCCGAACATGCGGAAATATATCCTGAATCTTTATCTGGAAGCCTTCCGCACAACTCTTTTCCGGCAGACTATGTTCGCTGAATTCGAAAAGAAAACACATGAGTTCGTAGAAGAAGGCGGAAGCCTGACCGCGGATTTCCTCTGCGGGGAATACGAAAAGCTGAATCAGGAATATTTCGGT
>JAQXNW010000145.1 GCA_029098205.1 Eubacteriales bacterium
GTATGCGACGTTTTCTCCTGGTATCTGGTGGTCGGCGGAGCGGGAATCTATCTTGTCTTCGATCCGATTAAGAAGGCCGGCGGCGTTATGTTCATCATTGGAATCCTGATGCTTCTGATCTTCGGCGGAAGAAAGAAGAAGGGCTTCGGCAAAGTGATCGGCGGACTGGGAGCGGTATATAACATTACCGAGTGGATTTCCAATATCCTGTCCTATGCGAGGCTCCTTGCGCTTGGCCTTGCGACGGGTGTCATCGCGCAGGTCGTAAATACGATCGGAACGCTTGCGGGCGGCGGCGTGAAGGGAGCGATCGTCATGATCGTTGTTTTCCTGATCGGTCACGTGATGAATCTTGTGATTAACGCTTTGGGCGCGTTTGTGCATTCCAGCCGTCTTCAGTATATTGAGTTTTTCGGAAAGTTTTATATCGACGGAGGCGATCCTTTTGATCCTTTCCGTGCGAAGACAAAATATGTTCGTTTAATGGATGATTCGAATAATGGAGGTAATTCGTTATGATCAGTGGAAACGCGTTGGCACTTATCGGTGCGGCTTTGGCATCTCTTGCAGGAGTTGGTAGCGCTATGGGCGTCGGCATCGCCGGTCAGGCGGCGGCGGGAGTGGTTGCGGAGGACCCGAAGAAATTCGGTAAGACGCTGATCCTCCAGGCTCTTCCGGGCACACAGGGTATTTACGGCTTGATTGTTACATTCCTGATTCTGATCCGGATCGGTGTGCTTGGCGGAGGCGGCATGATCAAGATGACCACAGCCCAAGGCTGGTTCGTCATTGCGTCCGCGCTTCCGATCTGCATCGTCGGAATCTGGTCCGGAATCGCGCAGGGAAAGGCTGCGGCTTCTGGAATTATGCTTCTCGGAAAGAGAGAAGATCAGATGACGAAGGGTATCGTATATGCCGCGATGGTAGAGACATACGCGATTTTCGCGTTACTCGTATCCATCCTGATCCTGTTCAACATCGGACTGTAGCGGTTCCTTCAGGAAGAGGACAATTATGAAATTAGAAGATATCACGTCCCGCATTGAAGCGGATGCGAGGGCGAAGGCGGAGGAGATCCGTTCGGAGGCCAGAAAACAAGCGGATGTGACGATTTCTGCAGCGAATGAGGAAGCGGCACGGATCCGGGAAGACGCGGAAAAACGCGCTGGGATTGAAAAAAATAAGATCATCAGCCAGCGGGAGGCGGTCGCGGGGATTGACACAAGACTTCTTCTGCTGAAGGCAAAACGGGAACGGATGGAAGACTGCTTCAAGTCCGCGGAAAAGAAGCTTCTGTCGATGGACCGTTCGTCCTATTACGCGTTTCTTTCCGGAATTGTCCGCAAGAGCGGCATTTTGGGTGGAGAGATCATTCTTTCGAAGCGGGATCAGGAGGACCGCGAAGCGATTCTTGATGCGGTCCATAAGGCGGTTCCCGGAAGCCATTTTACCGTATCCGATGAAATCGGAAATTTTGAAGGCGGTTTGATTCTCCGGTCAGGAAGAATGTACGCGAACGGCACAATTGAAAACTATATCGAAGAAGCAAGAAAAACGATGGCGAAGGACGTTTCGGACCGGCTGTTCTCGGAGAATCCGGAGCAGTAGGCAGTAGGAGAAGCATATGGCTAAGAGAAAGACAGATGAGTATATCTTCGCGGACTCCTATCTCGGTGTTCATGCTTCCAGACTGATTCCAAGAAATGATCTTCTTCGGATCGCGGGCAGCCGGAATCTGGAAGGAGCGGCTCAGATCCTCCGGGATTATGATTACGAAGAGACGAAGGAGCTTACGGAGGGGGACGTCGACGGATTCCTCCGAAGGGAAGAGGAAGCGCTGAAAAATTCGGTTCTTGGGATCATTCCGGATCCGACAGAACTTGAATTTCAGTTCTACCCTGCGGATTTCCGGAACGCGGCCGTGATTATTAAGACGGAGAAGATGGGAAAACCGCTGTCCGAAGAGGCTTTGTCCAATGCGGGGTCGATTCCTGCGTCAAGGATTCTGGAAGATCTTCGTGACAAGAAATACAGCGACCTTCCGGAGGAATTAAGAAGCGGCGCAGTCAAAGCGGAGGATACGTTCGCGAAAGGAAGAGATCCGCAGGTGATCGATCTGATTCTGGATCAGGCGCTCGCGAAGGCGATGGTGCGGAATGCGGAAGAGTCGGGGGAGGATTTCCTTATAGAAGTTGTCCGCCGGCGCATAGACCGGATCAATCTGGGAACCTTTGTCCGGCTCCGGGAGCTCGGAAGGGACTGGACGTCGCTCCGCGACGTATTTCTGGAAGGAGGAAACATTTCTCTGGAGCTTCTGGTTTCGGTGTACGGAGAGCCGTACGCCAGAGTCGGCGAACGGATGGACAGCTACGGATTTTCCAGAGCATTTCTGGAAGGCGGAAAGACGCTGAAGGAGACAGGTTCCGTCGCATTTCTGGAGCGGCTTCTGGACGACGCCGTGATGGGCTACGTAAAGCAGGTGAAATATGATTCCTTCGGCGTGAATGTCATCGAAGGGTATCTTTATGCGAAGCAGAGCGAACTCAGGAATCTTCGGATTGCGCTCACGGGCTGCCAGCTTGGGTTTGCAGCGGAAGAAATGGAAGAAAGACTGAGGGAAACCTATGAATAAAATTGGCGTGATCGGCGAAAACGGGTCGGTTGGCTGCTTCCGTGCGGTAGG
>JAQXNW010000146.1 GCA_029098205.1 Eubacteriales bacterium
ATCTGGCTTGATAATGATATTCTTACCTATCCGACAGCTAGTTCGAAAATTGACAGCAAAACTTGTGAGATCACAAGATCCGGCGGAGGTCTTCCGGAAAGCGAAGCAAAACAGACGGCGGCTCTGATTCGAGGCGGATCCCTGCCTCTTTCGCTGAAAGAAGTGGAATCTTCGGTGCAGACAGCTTCTATCGGTGCGAATGCTCTGGATAAGAGTATTGTCGCCGGAGGCATCGGTCTTCTTCTCGTTTTCGCTTTGATGATTCTTTCCTTCAATCTTCTTGGTGTTTTCGCAGATATTGCGCTGACACTGTACGTTCTGATGGTTCTTTGGATTATGGCTGCAATGGGTGCGGTGCTTACGCTTCCGGGCATTGCAGGAATTATTCTGGGAATTGGTATGGCCGTGGATGCGAACGTCATTATTTTTTCTAGAATCCGTGAAGAAATCGGACTGGGACGTTCTGTCCGCATGGCAGTGGATATCGGATTTAAGCATGCCTTAGTTACGGTTCTTGACTCGCAGATCACGACGCTGATTGCGACTGTAGTCCTGTATGAGCTGGGATCGACGACAGTTAAGGGATTTGCTTTAACCTTGATGATCAGTATCATCATCAGTATTATTACAGCAGTGTTTGTAACGCAGGTGTTTGTCAGCCTGCTCGCCGGAATGCGTAATCCAAACATGGCTTTCTTCGGCTGCAAGGCGGACGGAACACCGAAAACGCTTATCAAGAGGGATTTTCATTTCATCGAAAAGAGAAAAATTTTCTATATTATCAGTGCTGCTGTTATACTGTTCGGTTTGGTTAATCTTGGCATCAGAGGATTTAATTACGGAATCGACTTTACGGGCGGAACGATGATCCAGATGGATATGGGCAAGAAGGTTTCCGTTCAGAAAGTGGAGGATGAGGTTTCAAAGTACAACCTGAAGGATCTCTCTGTTGTATATTCAGGGAGCGGTCAGAAGGAAGTCATTCTCCGCACTACGGACGCGCTGAACGCGAACCAGCGTGAAAATGTTCAGAAGACGCTGGAGAAGGCATTTGACCGTACGGAAAGGGATGTTATTTCTTCGCAGGAGTTCGGACCGACGGTCGGAATCCAGCTTCGGTCGAATGCAATCAAGGCGATTCTGATTGCGGCGCTGGGAATGCTGGTCTATATCATTTTCCGGTTTAAGTCCTGGAAATATGGTGTTGCGGCAGTTGCCGGACTGGGACATGACGTTCTTGTTCTGATCGGCGTTTATGCGGTTTTCGGCATTACGGTAAACAACCCGTTTATTGCCGCTGTACTTACAATTGTTGGTTATTCGATCAATGACACCATTGTAATTTTTGACCGCGTCCGGGAAAACTGCAAAGTTATGCGCGGCGTACCGCTGATTGAGATTCTGGATCACAGCATCAGTCAGACGATGAACCGCTCGATTCTCACATCGCTTACGACGGTCATCGCAATTGTTCCGCTTCTTGTAATGGTTTCTTCCTCCTTGGCGGCATTTGTACTCCCGCTTATGGTCGGTGTTATCTGCGGTACTTATTCATCCATCGCGCTTTGCTCTCCGCTTTATTATGAACTCAACAAGCGGGAAGAAGCGTCTAAATATCAGCAGAGAGAGAAAGCGCGGGCGCGGATCGAGGCTAAGAAAAAGAAAAATGCAGCAGTCGCAGCCGAGGCTGATGCGTCAAGCCATACGGCCGGAACAGAAACTGCCGGTGAGTCTAAAGAAGGCGAGGCCGTTAAGGACGAAAAGAAAGTCACAAATAAACCAAAAAAGAAATCATCCTCTTCAAAAAACAGGAAGAGTTCGAAGAAGAGAAGATAATGTAACGAAATTTAGTAAAAAGGTTTGAACCAGCACCACATGAAAACGAAAGCAAAATTTCTGGAAGAAATCCTTCAATATAAAAATTATGATACAGAGCTGATCGGAAGAGCCTATGACAAAGCGAAAGAGCTTCATGCCGGGCAGCTCCGTAAAAGCGGGGAACCGTATCTGATTCATCCGATCGCTGTTGCGATTATTCTAGCCCAGCTCGGCATGGATGACAGTACGCTTGCGGCAGGACTTCTTCATGATGTCGTGGAAGATACAGATTATACTCTGGATCAGCTTCGGGATGATTTTGACGATGAGATCGCGCTTCTTGTGGAAGGGGTTACAAAACTTGGCGCCATTAAATTCGAAAGCAAGGAAGAAGCGCAGGCGGAGAAGTTTCGCAGGATGTTTCTCGCTATGTCGAAGGACATCCGCGTTTTAATCATCAAGCTGGCGGACCGGCTTCATAATATGCGGACGATTGAATTTATGACGCCGGAAAAAATTGTAGAGAAATCTGAAGAGACTTTGGAAATATACGCTCCGTTGGCTGGCAGACTCGGAATTTATACGATCAAATTTGAACTTGAAAATACGGCTCTGAAGTACCTTCATCCTGAAGAATATGAGGATCTTGTCCGTCAGGTCAGCGAAAAACGTGTAAACCGGGAGGCCTTTGTTCAGGGAGTCATCCGTGAAATCAGCACGGCGCTCGACCGGATCGGCATGAAATACGAAATCAGCGGAAGATCGAAGCAGCTTTACAGTATCTGGAAGAAGATGAAACTGCAGCACAAAACGCTGGATGAGATTTTTGATCTGATTGCTGTCCGCGTGATCGTTGAATCGGTGCGTGACTGCTATGCGGTTCTTGGTCAGGTTCATACGATGTGGAAACCGATCCCG
>JAQXNW010000147.1 GCA_029098205.1 Eubacteriales bacterium
AAGAAAAAATAAAGAAGCTCTTTTCCAGCAGTCCGGCAATTGATATCGCATTGTTCGGAAGAATGGTCGCTGATGACCCATCTCTGAATGAAGATGCCTCCGCGCAGGTTGCTCATGCGATTTCTACACATGAAGTACGGACAGAATTCGATTATTATACCGCTGTAGACGATCTTGCACCGGAAGACAATGCAGGTGCCGGAATGATCGGAACCATCGAATACAATTCTTCTACACTCTATCGATATGCGAATGTCGCAGTTCACGAGTTATTGAAACAACTCGGAGATGATAAAGAGCAGACAATCAATGCGTCAAAACTATTTATTCAGGCTTTCGCAAATTCGATGCCTACCGGAAAAGTGAATACATTCGCGAATCAGACTCTTCCGCAGTTATTGATGATTAATATTCGTCAAGACAGACCGGTGAATTTAGTAACCGCTTTTGAAAATCCGGTTAAATCTAATACCGGAAACGCCTCTCCATCTATCAAAAGACTGTTTGACGAAGTAACAAAAACCGAAAAATTTGTAGACGCACCTGTTAAAACATTCTTTGTCTCTGCGGAAGAGATCAATTCTCCGGCATGGGCTGAAGAAGAAAGCAATATTTCGGCGTTGCTGAATGATTTTTCAGATGCGGCAGAAGAACTTCTGTAAAGGCAGGTGGTAGTATTGAAAACTGTTTTACTAAAGTTTTCAGGTCCGCTGCAAGCCTGGGGAACCGATTCCCATTTTGAAATCAGACATACCGACTCACACCCATCGAAAAGCGGTGTTATTGGAATGATTGCTGCTGGTTTAGGCTATCGACGCGACGAAACCGATAAATTATCCAGACTGAATCGCCTGGACTTCGCCGTACGCATCGATCAACCCGGGGAAATTTTACGGGATTATCACACTGCAAAGAAATATAAAGCAAACGGAGAACTTGAAAGAACTTATGTAACGAATCGATATTATTTACAGGATGCCGTTTTTATTGTCGCATTAGGAAGCAGCGATGAAGATTTGATCCGCGATGTGAAAGCCGCAGTATCCAGTCCATATTTTTCACTTTTTTTAGGAAGACGTTCGCTTCCTCCGACAGCAGATCTCTTTTTAGGCATCGTTGATACGGATGCGCTCAGTGCCTTAAAAAATGTTCCTTGGCAAGCTTCGCCATGGTACAAGAAAAAACACCCCGGGATTCTGCAGATTTTTGCAGATAATACGATGCTGAATGATGGGAGTGTACGCATTCGAAATGACGAGGCAATCTCATTTTCCCAGCGCTGCGGCCGAAAATTCAATCCAAGACGTGAAGCAAGAACCGTAATCGAGATTGAATATTCAGGGGAAACAGAAGAACACGACGCATTCGATGCAATAGGAGAGATTTGATATGTATTTATCTCGAGTGGAAATAGACAGCGAAAATAGAAAAAAGATCAAAGATCTATCGCATCTTGGTGCCTACCATAGCTGGGTCGAGAACAGTTTTCCTGAAGAAATTCAGCAAAAAACCAGGAGCAGGAAACTTTGGCGAATCGATCCTCTTCGAGGGAAGAAATACCTCTTACTTGTAAGCGAGAATAAGCCTGACCTTGCATTGCTTGAAAGATATGGCGTTCCAGGAAGCGCACAGACAAAATCATATGACCGTTTCCTGAATTCTATTAAAAAGGATGGCTTGTATCGATTCAGAGTAACTTTGAACCCGGTTGTTTCACTTTCTCAGGGAGTTGGAATACGCGGCAAAGTTGTTCCGGAAATTACAGCAACACAGCAGCTGCACTATCTGGAATCCAGAGCCGATCGACTTGGATTTGAGTTAATCCCAGATAAATATCAAATTGTAGAAAGAGGATGGATTCCATTCCGAAAACAAGGGCAAAAGATGATTCGTCTAAGTAAGGCTACCTACGAGGGAAAATTGCGAGTCATTGATCCTGAGACTTTTCGCCGCACGCTGGTAAGCGGCATCGGAAAAAAGAAAGCATACGGATTTGGTCTCATGACCGTAATTCCCGAATAGATACAGAAAGCGATCAAATCCATATGACCTATGTAAAGACAAAAATTTCAGAAATACCAAGAATCTCTGACCGCGTTACCTTTATCTACGTAGAGCATGCGAAAATCAATCGAGTGGATGGAGCTGTCACTGTTGCTGAAAACCGGGGCATAGTCAGAATTCCCGCTTCAATGATCGGAATTTTGCTGCTGGGCCCCGGCACAAATATCAGCCACCGGGCAATGGAACTATTAGGAGAAACCGGAACAAGCATCGCATGGGTCGGCGAACAAGGCACAAGACATTATGCCCACGGCAGAAGCCTGTCCCATACCTCCAGATTTTTGGAAATACAAGCAAGACTGGTAAGCAACACACGCACAAGACTGCAAGTTGCCAAAGATATGTATCAAATGCGTTTTCCCGGTGAGGACGTTTCTAAACTCACCATGCAGCAGCTCCGCGCCAAAGAAGGGGCTCGTATTCGGAAATTATACAGAAAGATGTCCAGCGAATACGGTGTTGCCTGGAACGGCCGTACTTACGATCCGGAAAATTTTGAAGCAGGAGATCCGGTCAATCAGGCTTTATCCGCAGCGAACGTAGCATTATATGGCTTAGCATACAGCGCAATCACCGCAATGGGCATGGCAACTGGTCTGGGGTTTGTTCATACCGGACACGATCTTTCTTTTGTCTATGATATTGCCGATTTGTATAAGGCCGAAATTACGATTCCTATCGCTTTTCAAGTAGCTTCAGACTACGAACCGGGAGAAGACATCGGAAAAATCGCCCGGCAGAAGGTACGGGATGCTTTTGTTGGCGGCAAAATTCTGGCAAGAATTGTTCACGATATACAAACGCTGATCGGAGTTGACGAAAAGGAACAGATCGAGGTTGAACCGCTCAGCCTATGGGATAACAAACAGGGAAATATTAAATACGGCATCAACTACAGCAACGGAAACGAGGAATAATTCCCATGCCTTTTACAGTAATCACGCTTAAGAAAGTGCCGAATTCGCTCCGTGGTGATTTAACACGATGGATGCAGGAAATTGCAACGGGTGTATACGTTGGCAGTTTCAATTCCAAAGTCAGAGAATATCTTTGGGAACGAGTAACCGATACGGTCGGTCACGGTGAGGCAATAATGTGTTATTCATACAGAAATGAAATTGGATATTCATTCTGCACATATAATACAGAAAGACATGTCGTTGATTATGACGGAATCCCTCTCGTATTAATTCCTGAAAAAGTATCTTCCGAACACGAATCCGAGATTAAAGCAAACGGCTTCAGTAATGCCAGCAAATTTCATCATGCAATGAGGAGGACAGGATCAAAATACGCATCGAATTCACGTAAAGAATTAAAGGATCCGGATTCCGAAGAATTATCTTCTGCTGCCGAATCCTCCTCATCAAAAGATATCGTTTT
>JAQXNW010000148.1 GCA_029098205.1 Eubacteriales bacterium
ATTGACAAAGGACAGCGCACGGCCGGAAGAAGCTGAAAACTGGGAGGCCTCTTCCTTCGAACTGGACAGCGAATACCGGACCATCCCGGCGGATGTTTACAGCGCGTCCATTCGAATTGCCGAAGGATGCAATCGGAAATGCGCGTACTGTGTTATTCCGAACATCCGTGGACCATACAGAAGCCGCACCATGGAAAGTGTTCTTTCAGAAGCTGAAAGGCTCGCGGAGGCGGGGACGAAAGAGCTCTCCGTCATAGCGGAAGATACCGGATGCTATGGAGCAGACCTTTACGGAAAGCCGATGCTTTCGGAACTTCTCCGAAAGCTCTGCCGCATCGAAGGGATTCAGTGGATCCGGCTTATGTACTGTTATGAAGATCATATCGATGATTCTTTAATTAAAGTGATGGCGGAAGAGCCGAAAATCTGCCATTATATAGATATGCCTCTTCAGCATGCCAGCGATTCCGTTCTCAAGGAGATGAACCGGAGCACAACAAACGTGAGAATGCGGAGTACGATCCAAAAACTCAGGGAAGCTATGCCGGACATAACCATACGAACCACTATGATTGTCGGATTTCCCGGGGAAACGGAAGAGGAATTTCAGGAACTCCTTGATTTCTGCGCAGAAATCCGTTTTGACCGATTAGGCGCTTTTACTTATTCAAGAGAAGAAGGTGCGCCGGCGGCCGAACGTACGGATCAGATCCCTGAAGAGGTTAAAGAAAGCCGTCTGGATCGTCTGATGTCGCAGCAGATGGAGATTTCGCTGGAAAACAATCAAAGGCAAATTGGAAAAATTGCAGAAGTTATTGTAGACGGAAAGGACGAAGACGGCGTATCCTATATAGGCAGAACGAGGAGAGACGCTCCGGAAATTGATGACAGCGTTTTATTTTCTTCTGAGAGAGAACTTATTCCTGGCCAGATTACCAGGGTAAAAATTACGGATGCGTTCGACTATGACCTGGAAGGAATGGAGGTTTAATGCAATGAATCTTCCGAATAAGCTTACACTCGCCCGCGTGATCGCGGTACCTTTTTTCATTTTCTGTTACATGAAAGAGTTTTTTATCGCCGGACTGATTATTTTCATCGCAGCGTCGTTTACGGATATGCTCGACGGGAAAATCGCCAGAAAGTATAATCTGGTAACCAATTTCGGAAAAATCATGGATCCTTTGGCGGACAAAGTTCTGGTTTATTCTGCGTTCTGTCTGATGGTGGGCGACAATACGATGAGCGCCTGGATGCTGATCGTCATCCTGGCAAGAGAATTTGCCATTGCCGGTGTACGCACCGTTGCCGCTTCGGAAGGAAAGGTCATCGCGGCTGCGATGAGCGGGAAGATTAAGACTGTCCTTCAGATGATCGCCGTTCCGCTTCTTCTTCTGTTTAACGCGCTGAACGCCAGCTCGATGAACGGAAGCAGCATGACGCTTCTGATGGTTCTTGGATATTTCGCATACGGATTCCTGTGGGCGTCCCTGATTATGACGGTTGTTTCCGGAACCGAATATATTGTAAAAAATATCGACGTATTTCGAAGCTGAAGAAACGGAGAATCCGAAATGAACTGTGCAATTATTTCTGTCGGCACCGAACTTTTAATGGGGCAGGTTACAGACACGAATGCGGTGTATCTTTCTCAGCAGATGAATCTCCTTGGAATTGATGTACTTTATCGTTATACCGTAGGGGATAACGACGGGAGGCTTCAGGAAATTCTGGAGACTGCGCTTCAGGACTGCGATCTGGTGCTGACAACCGGAGGGCTCGGGCCGACAGAAGATGACATGACGAAGGAAACCGTTACACGCGTCATGGGAGATCATCTTGTGCGGTATGAACAGGCAGCAGAGGCTCTCCGGCAGCTTGCGGAAAAAAGAGGCATTGCATTCACGGAGAATAATTTCAAGCAGACCATGCTTCCCTCGCGGGCTGATATTTTCGATACAGATGCGGGCACCGCGCCTGGTTTTGCTCTGACCGACGACCTCGGAAGAACCGTAATATGCATGCCGGGGCCCCCGCGTGAAATGCGGAGCATGTTTGAACACCGTATTTCAAAATATCTTCGGGGGAAAACCGACAGCGCTCTTTATTACCGTGTATTTCGTATATTCGGAATCGGAGAGTCAAAGGTCGAAACGGATCTTCTGGATCTGATCGATGCGCAGACGGATCCGACGATTGCTACCTATGCGAAAAACTGCGAATGCTCTGTGCGCATTGCGACGAAACAGAAAACTGCGGAAGACGCGGAGAGAGCGATGGAGCCTTTGACGGAAGAGATTCGAAAACGTTTCGGCGTTCATATATACAGTGAAAATGGCAAAGATCTTCCGCATACGGTCGGAGAAGAGCTGATCCGCCGGCACCTCACAATTTCCGCCTCCGAATCCTGCACAGGAGGCCGGTTCGCATTTGAACTTACAACAGTTCCGGGGATATCTGAAGTATTCGAACGAGGAATCGTTACGTATACAGAGCGGGCGAAAATGGAGGAATTGGGGGTTTTTCCGGAAACCCTGAAGAAAGAAACAGCTGTCAGCCCCCGCGTTGCCTATCAAATGGCGGAAGGGCTGTATCGGAAGACCGGAAGTGACATCTGTGTTTCCGTTACCGGGACAGCAGGCCCCGGAGGAGGTACGGATGTGATTCCTGTGGGAACGATCTATGTCGGCTGCCGCATGAACGGAGAGACGAAAGTGGCCAAACTGATGACTGGATCTACGGATCGGGAATGGAATCGGGAATATGCCGTTTCGATGATGTTTTTCATGATCTATCTTGGTCTTAAAAACAAAACAGCAAGTACATTTTTAACGAAGAAAATATATAACGAATCGGAACTTCAATAATCTGAGTGCGTCATGTCATTAGCATCTCCTGCTGGCATGACGCTTTTTCTCAGGTTTCCGAACGGCGTTTTACGTGTATCGGCGAAAAAAGGCGAAGAAGGATACTGTTACTTTTCTTACGAAGAGAATAAAATGGAAGCAGAAAATTTGTTCATATACCAGCCAGCCAGCTTCAGGGCATGGATGATGGTTCATGCAGTACAGGCCGTATTTTTTTATTGACTTTTCTAATGGAACGTTTAGAATAGAAACCGAACAAATGTTCTTTACGGAGGTATTTATGGCAAAAAAAGCGAAAGATAAAACGACAAAAATCAATGACGCAGACGGACGGGAAGCCGCTCTTGAAGCTGCGCTTGCGAATATCGAAAAACAGTTCGGGCAGGGCGCTATCATGAAAATGAGCGACGCCGGCAATATGAATATTGAAACGATATCGACCGGATCGATCGGGCTGGACTTAGCAACCGGAGTCGGTGGAGTGCCGCGTGGCAGAATTATTGAAATCTATGGACCGGAATCTTCCGGTAAAACCACGCTTGCGCTTCATATTGTCGCTGAAGCGCAGAAAACAGGAGGGAAAGCCGCTTTCATTGACGCGGAGCATGCACTGGATCCGGTATATGCGAAGAATCTTGGCGTTAAGATTGATGATCTGCTGGTTTCGCAGCCGGATACCGGTGAGCAGGCACTTGAAATCTGCGATATGCTTGCATCCAGCGGAGCTATCGATGTCATCGTCATCGACTCTGTAGCCGCACTGGTTCCGAAGGCGGAAATTCAGGGCGACATGGGAGATTCTCATGTCGGACTGCAGGCACGTCTGATGTCTCAGGCCCTCCGAAAAATTACAGGAACCGTCAACCGCACGAAAACATGTGTTGTCTTCATCAATCAGCTTCGTGAAAAGGTCGGTGTGCTTTTCGGGAACCCGGAAACTACGACGGGCGGACGTGCTCTCAAATTCTATGCTACGATGCGTTTTGACGTACGGAGAATCGAGAGCATAAAACAGGGCGATCGTTTTCTGGGAAACCGTACACGCGTGAAAATCGTAAAGAATAAGGTTGCGCCGCCGTTTAAGAAAGCGGAATTTGATATCATGTACGGAAAGGGAATTTCACTTTCCGGAGATGTGCTCGACTGCGCTGTGGAAGCAGGATTAGTCCAGAAGGCCGGATCGTGGTTCAGCTATCATGGAGAACGGATCGGACAGGGACGCGAGAATGTGAAGGAATATCTCGAAACGCATCCTGATCTTCTTGAAGAACTTCGCAGCGCGCTTCTCGCGACTTTGAAACCGGAGGATGCCAGCGATGATGCACCGGAGACAGATGCGCCTTCTTCGAAAGAACCGGAAAATCTCTCCCGCATGGATGATACTTATGAAGTGGATTCCGATGGAGTAATTATCGAATAGTTTTATTATTGTATTGACAGATCCTCATCTCTATGCTATTCTAACTTGGTTAGACCGCACGGACAGGGCTTTAATGTCTTTTTTCAGGCAGCCCAGGAAGGCGAGACTGGTAAGAGGAGGATTACATATGTATGCAGTAATTGAAACAGGCGGAAAGCAGTATAAGGTTACGCAGGGTGATGTTATCTCTGTTGAAAAGCTTGGACTGAATTCCGGAGAGAAAGTAACATTTGACAAGGTTCTCGCGCTGAGCGATGAATCCGGTCTGAAAGTCGGAACGCCTTATCTCGATGGTGTCACCGTAGAAGGAACGGTTCAGGAGAACGGGAAGGCCAAGAAGGTTATCATCTTCAAATATAAGGCTAAGAAGGACTATAGAAAGAAGCAGGGACATCGTCAGCCGTTTACATCTGTTGAGATCGTCAGTCTGAACGGTGTTCAGGGTGCTCCGAAAGAAGAGAAAGAGGAAGCTGCAGCGGCAGAAGAGCCTGCGAAGAAGGTTTCCCTTTCAATGAAGAAAGAAGAGCTCGTCTCTTATGCGAAAGAGCATGGGATTGATGTAGACGAGAAAGCAACGAAAGCAGTCATTCTCGAGGCGATCGAGAATGCGGAAGCATAACAGATTCTCAAACAGTCAGGAGGTTTTGATCCATGGCAAGTAAAAAAGGAGTAGGAAGTTCTAAGAACGGTCGTGAGTCCATATCGAAACGTTTGGGCCTGAAAGCCGGAGACGGACAGTTCGTTACAGCAGGAAGCATCCTTGTACGGCAGAGAGGAACTAAATTTCATCCGGGAAACAACGTCGGAATCGGCGGGGATGACACACTGTTTGCAAAAGTAGACGGTGCTGTGAAATTTGAACGGAAAGACAAGACTCGTAAGAAAGTCAGCGTTTATCCTGTTTCGGAAGAAGCGTAAGAACATGATCCTGAGACCTCTGCCCGCAATCGCAGAGGTCTTTTTTTATTTATCGCCCGTGGCAGATTATGAGAAGAATTATTAATTTGTAGAATTTTTCTCTGCTTAGAAGTAAGATTATAGCAGAAGGTATGCCGAGCATGCAGCTGGTACAGCAGGAGCGAAGAAACATGGGAAATTTTGTTGACAGTGCGAAAATAACAATAGTATCCGGAAAAGGCGGAAATGGCGCAGTATCGTTTCGAAGAGAGCCCTTTGTCCCGAACGGAGGCCCGGACGGCGGCGACGGCGGAAAAGGCGGAGATGTTATTTTCAAAGCGGACCGGAATCTTCGCACACTTCTCGATTTTCGGTATCAGAAAAAATATTCCGCTGAAAACGGCCAGGATGGCATGAAAAAGAAAAAATTTGGAAAGTCTGGAGAAAATCTGATTATTAAAGTACCGGTCGGAACAATTGTGTATGATGACGCCAGCGGGAAAGTAATGCGGGATCTCAAAAGCGACGGTGATTTCTTTGTCGCGGCGAAAGGCGGAAAGGGCGGTAACGGAAATGTGCACTACAAAAATTCCGTCCGTCAGGCACCGAATTTCGCAGAGGCAGGTGAACCGGGAATTGAACGAACCGTACGGCTGGAGCTTAAGCTGATTGCAGATGTAGGACTCGTCGGTTTTCCAAATGTCGGGAAATCCAGCCTTCTGGCTGTTTCCACGAATTCCGCTCCGAAAATCGCGAATTATCATTTTACTACGATTACACCGAATCTTGGGGTTGTCCCTTTTGCAGACACAAGTTTTGTAATGGCGGATATTGCCGGAATCATTGAAGGCGCGCATGAAGGGCTTGGCCTTGGATTTCAGTTCTTAAAACATATCGAGCGGACGAAAGTTCTGATTCATGTAGTTGATGTTTCCGGAAGCGAGGGAAGAGATCCCATCGATGATTTTGAAAAAATAAACGCGGAGCTTGAAAAATACGGGCATGATATTCTTTCAAAACCGATGCTGGTCGCAGCGAATAAGATTGATTTAATAGACGAAGACAGCGAAGAATACCAGCGGTTCAAAAATTATGCTGTCGGAAAAGGTTACCAGGTTTTTCCTATATCCGCGCCGATCGGATATGGAGTGCAGAAACTCCTTGCTGCTGCGCTTTCGGAGGTGAATCGTGTCAATCAGATGCCTGCGGAAGAAAAAGAAGTTGAATATTTTGATTTTGAAAAAGATGAGGAAAGAAATCCGGACTATCGGAAAGTTACCTTTGAAAAATCTGGTTCCGACTTTATTCTTCATGGCGAACAGCTGATGAAAATATTCCATTCCACGAATTTCAATGATTTCGGTTCTCTTCGCTATCTTTACAAATATATAGAAAAAAGCGGAGCAATCCAGGCTATGAAAGGGGAAGGCCTTCAGGAAGGGGATATCATCCGGATTGAAGATTACGAATTTGAATATATCGAAGAATATTAAACATAATGATTTAAAGAACGAATTCACAGTTTAGGTTCTTGTCTTAAATTACCGAATTCTTTTACAAGAGGTGATCTTTCAGGATGGAGCAGAAAAGACTTTCCGATCGCGAATGTCAGGAATTGTTTGAAAAATATAAGACGCCGGCGCGTGTAATCCGTCATTGCAGGGCGGTGAGCCGTGTCGCTGTAACGATTGCAGAAGCTTTGAATCAAGCTGGATTTCATTTTGATATCTCGCTGGTTCACAGCGCAGGCTTAATACACGATGTCTGCCGGACGCATCCGGATCATGCGAAGGACGGCGCTGTCATTCTTCGTCAGTTGGGTTATCTGAATGAAGCTGAAATCGTCGGAGCGCATATGCGCCACATTCTTCGGCATCTGAAAGATATGGATGAACTGGATATGGTATGCCTCGCGGATCGGCTTGTAAAAGAGGATCAATATGTCGGTTTAGATGAAAGAATTGATTATTTGATTCATAAAAAAGGAGAAAATCCGGAGCGGACCCATTTGCTTCTAGAAGGAAAAAAACAGATCCGTGAAATCATGGATGAGGTGGAAGAAGCGCTTGGGCGGACGATCGATTCGCTTTTTTATAAAATTTGATGAAAAAATACAGAAGACAGTCAACTCTATTATGTGAAGATTAAAATACGTTCCCCAACATTTTTTCATTTTTGTGAATGGAAAATCCCAGAAATGCTGAAGTTCGAAGAATACCTGTCTGTGCATGCTTAGTTCAGAAGAGATCTGTAAACCAAGAACAAGTTTTTGACTCATTGACTTCCCCATTTTCGGCCTGTAAAATATTTACAAATACCTGTGACGAATCGTTTCTAATGAATAAAACGTACGGCGTAGCAAGATTTCAGCCGTTGTAATTTCGGAACATATTCTAAGAGAACGGAGGTTCAAATCGGGGGGAGGCTCAGAATGGATAAGATCAAGCAGGCTATTGTTTGGACGAAGAAAAACAGAAAGCCGCTGTATACAGCAGCTGCGATTTTGACAATCGCAGCTGCTGCTTTGTTTTTCGGAGAATATGGGAAAACAAATGGCATCTCGTGGTACAGTGACGGAAAAGAAACCGTTGAAACAGAGGAAAAAAATACGGAGAAGAAAGAGACGGGTTCCGCTCAAGATAAATCGGGCAAAGTTACCTCCGAATTGATCTATGTGGACGTCGAAGGGGAAATAAACAATCCTGGAGTTTATGAAGCTGATAAAAAAACAAGAGTCTTTCAAATAATCAATAAAGCGGGCGGGTTTACGGAGCGGGCGGATCCTTCCCTGATTAACCAGGCGGAAATCGTTGAAGACGGAGAGCTTATTCGTGTTCCTGCCAAAGGAGAAACTGCTGCAGCTTCAGCGGCTTCTTCATCGGACGGTACCGCTGCCGCATCTTTATCGGATCTTGTGAACATAAATACCGCCGATGCTTCAAAGCTGCAGGAAATTCCGGGAGTCGGTCCCTCCATCGCTGAAAAAATTGTGGAATACCGTATTTCAAACGGCCGTTTCCGAAAGATTGAAGATATCAAGAATGTCAGCGGGATTGGAGAGAAGACTTTCGATAAGATGAAGTCTCATCTTACTGTTTGAATGAAAACCTTAGGCTTTAATCTGTTTTTTTACTGCATATTTCTGGTAAAGCATAACATTCTGTCAATGACGGAAATAGTCGAAAAACTGTTTTACACGAATTTCAATACATGAATACAATATAGTATAGTTGTAATTCGCGTAGACGCAGAGGAAAAATGAAGAAGAGGTTAGAACTATGACTAAAATTAACTATCCTGCGCTGATAATGGATGGAGAACGGGAAATGATTGAACTGGGGATTCCGATGAAGATCCATGGCTTTAAGTACCTCTCGGATGCATTAGACTTTTGTCTTCATCAGGAAGAACTGCTGACGATACTTACAAAAGGGCTATACGAAAAAATAGCGGATCGAAACAACGTCACATCCGGAAGCGTTGAGACTGGAATTCGAAGAGCGATCGAAGCAGCATGGAATGATCCTTCCGGCAGGATGAAGAAATATCTTCCGGAGCATTCCGGAGGCGTATACACGGAGAAACCTACAAACGGGGAATTTATTTCTCTTCTGGTATGGAATCGGAAGAAAAAATACCACCTTCCGGAATACGGATTCATCAACGGAATACATTCATCGCCTTCTTCCTTTGTCGCGCAAGATGAAACATGTTATACTTCCGATAGGGAGGAAGAGGAGAATGATCACAAAAGCAGAGATTCAGAGGATTAATGAACTTGCCCGTAAATCAAAATCAGAAGGTCTGACGGAAGCGGAGAAAAAAGAGCAGCAGGCGCTCCGCCGAAAGTATATCGATTCATTTAAAGCAAATCTCAGAGCTGAGCTGGATCGGATTGAAATCGTCGATCCCGAAAAGAGGCCGGATGTTTTCGCTTCAAAAGAAGCGATCGTAGAGGACTCTGACTCGGAAGAAGAGAAGGTTTTTAAAATCGAAGAATAGACCTCGCAGCATACGCATAGAGACTCCAGAGAAAAGGAGTCTCTATTTTTGTTATTCTGTTGAAGAGCAAATGATCATCCTGGGGATTTCTTGCTTTTGGCTGGAATTTATCAATGCAACCTTTTTTTTCTGTGCTATACTTGAATTATTGTAAAGAAAGAGCCTCGAAAAAACAGGAGATTATAAATATGGAAATGGTTGATTTTCAGGAAATCCGTGACTTAGCGGAACATGAATATGCCCGTTGGAAATTAAACACGGCAGGCGATACTGAAATGCAGGAAGAGCTTCAGAAAATCGAAGGAAATGAAGAAGAAATTTTTGATGCCTTCTATACAAGTATCCGGTTTGGAACCTCAGGGCTCCGTGGAATCCTCGGACCGGGAACGAATCGGATCAATTCTTATGTAATTCGAAGAGCAACGCAGGGTTTATCGAATTATATGAAGAAGAATTTCAAGAATCCTTCTTGTGTCGTTTCCTATGACAGCCGCAAATATTCAAAAACCTTCGCATTGGAATCCGCACGTGTTTTTACTGCCAATGGGATTCATACCTATATCTTCCGGGAGCTTACTCCGGTTCCGGTCCTTTCTTACGCCATTCGGGAACTTGGCTGCGACATAGGCGTTATGATCACTGCCAGCCATAATCCTAAAATATATAACGGATATAAAATTTTCAATCGGGATGGATACCAGATCGTCGGGGAAGATCCTGGAAAAATTCTGTCTGAAATTGACGCGCTGGATTATTTCGGAAACGATATAAAAACGGAATCCAAACAGGAAGCGGAGCTTGTACCGAATGAACTTCGGGATCGGTTCATTTATACGATGCGCGATTCGATGCCGGCTTCCGATCTTAAAATCATGAATCAGCTGAAGACGATTTACACGCCGCTTCACGGCACCGGATATAAATTCGTAAAAGCCGCATTTAAGGCGAATGGATATACGAATTATGACATCGTTTCGATCCAGGAAAATCCGGATCCGAATTTTCCAACCTGTCCCGTTCCGAATCCGGAGAAAATCATCGCCTTTGATGAAGGGTTCCGGCTTCTAGATCAGGAACAGGGAGATATCATCATCGCTACGGATCCGGATTCTGACCGTGTAGGATGCGCTTTATATCATGACGGTATGCGGACGCTGATAACCGGCAACCAGCTTGGAATTCTAATGCTTGATTATCTCTGCCATTTCCTTCCTCCGAAGCCTGGCCAGTTTGTTTTCAAGAGCATAACGACAACTCCGCTTGTAAATAAGATGGCAATGAAATATGGTTTCCGGGTTGTAAACACTTTAACCGGCTTTAAGTATATCGGTCAGCTTCTGACGGCGCTGGAAGACGCCGGCCGAAAGGACGATTTCTACTTCGGATTTGAAGAGAGCAACAGCTTTCTGGTACGACCATTTATTCATGAAAAAGATGGAATCAGCGGCGCCTTGATGATCGTAAAGATGGCCGCATTTCATAAGAGCCAGGGCAAAGACATGATTGACCGGCTTAGTGAAATTTATGATGAATTCGGAATTTGCAAAGATAAGCAGCGGAATTATCTTTTTACCGGAGCGGAAGGTAAAGAAAAAATGGAAGAAATCATGAATTTCCTCCGGGATATGCCTGCCGAGAAATTCGGAGAACACCGGATTTCCGCTTTGACAGATTATGAAAAAGACAATACTGGTCTTCCCAAATCGAATGCGCTGAAATTTGAATTCGATGACGGTAGTTCGATGGTGATCCGTCCCAGCGGGACCGAATCGAAGATTAAAATATATTCTTTCGAAACTGAAGATTTCCGCGATGTAGAACGAGCCATTGTCAAGATTATTGAAAAATTCCAGTAGCTGTAGTAAACTAAAAATCTGTCAGTGACAGTAATAGAAGGAGAATTACAACCGTTATGAAAGAACTTGGATTAAATGAAATTCGAAGCATGTTCCGGGATTTTTTTGTGAGCAAAGGGCATTATCCCGGAAAAAGCGCTTCTTTGATTCCGAAAAATGATAAATCTCTGCTGATTATCAATTCCGGAATGGCTCCGCTGAAGCCGTATTTCCTTGGAATTGAGAAACCGCCGAAAAAAAGAATGACAACCTGTCAGAAATGTATTCGGACCGGAGATATTGAAAATGTTGGTATCACGGCAAGACATGGTACATTTTTCGAAATGCTGGGAAATTTCTCC
>JAQXNW010000149.1 GCA_029098205.1 Eubacteriales bacterium
AGAGACATCTATTTCCGCTCTTACTCATGAACAGGCGGAAGCGGTTCAGGAAATCGATCATGCGCTGAAAGAAAGAAAAGAAAAAATTTTTCTTCTTCACGGCGTCACAAGTTCCGGGAAGACAGAGGTTTATCTTCAGTCTGCGGCCAAAGCGCTGGCGATGGGACGTTCTGTCATCGTGCTTGTTCCTGAGATTGCACTTGTTCATCAGATTGCGAATCGTTTTATCGGCCGTTTTGGAAAAAGCGAGATCGCTATTCTTCACAGCAAATTAACGCCGCGAGAACGTTTTGATGAATGGACCCGGCTTCGAAACGGTCGTGCGCATATATGCATCGGTGCCAGAGCCGCTGTTTTTGCGCCTTTATCCAATATCGGACTTATCATTCTCGATGAAGAGCATGAAACAAGCTATAAGAGCGACCAGACGCCAAAGTATGATACTGTTGACATCGCGGTGAAGAGGCTGATTACAAACCAAGGCGTACTTATTCTCGGGAGTGCGACGCCCTCTGTCGTATCTTATGAAAGAGCGAAAGAGGGAATTTATAAAAAGCTGACGCTCAAGCATCGATATAATCAGACGCCTCTTCCCGAAGTAGCGATTATTGATATGAAAGAGGAGATGAAACGCGGAAACCGCGGACTCTTCAGCATCCCGCTCCAGGAAGCAATGTCTTCCGCGCTTAATGAGGGAAGTCAGGTGATTCTGTTTCAGAACCGGCGGGGGTATTCTACGTACATTCACTGCGAAGAATGCGGAGAAGCGCTCCGCTGTCCGGACTGCGGCATTTCTCTTGTTTATCATAAAGGGAGAGATGCTGCGTTCTGCCATTACTGCGGCAGGAGATTCAAAGTGCCGAAGCGCTGCCCGGTCTGCGGCGGTCCTCTCAGCTATTCAGGCGTTGGCACGGAGCAGGTGGAAGAGCAGATTCGAGTTCTTTTTCCGGATGTGCCTTGCGCACGGCTGGATTTTGATACAGCAAAGAGTCCTACCGCGATTGATCGCATTCTGAAGTCATTTTCCGTGGGCAGAACCAAGATTCTTGTGGGGACGCAGCTGGTTGCAAAAGGGCTTGATTTTAAAAACGTCGGTGTTGTCGGTGTTGTTTCCGCAGATTCCAGTTTAAATCTTCCCGATTACCGCTCCGGTGAACGTACATTTCAGCTCGTGACGCAGGTTGCCGGCCGTGCAGGAAGAGGCGGCAAGCAGGGAAAAGTCTACGTACAGACATTTACGCCGGAAAGCTTTGTACTCCAGGCGGCGAAGGAGCATGACTATGACGCTTTCTTCCGACGGGAAATTCAAATCCGTAAATTTATGGGGTACCCGCCTTTTTCGGATATGATTCTGGCTGAATTTGCTTCTGAGGATGAACAGGCAGCCTTTGAGGAAGCGTCGAAATGCCGGAATTTTTTAATAGAGCAGAAACTTCCGGATGCGGAGAAGATTTTTCCGCCGCGGATTTCCCCTTATTTTCAAGGAAGCGGGAATTTTCGATGTCAAATTTTCATGAAAGTTCCGAAGGGTTTCCGGAATCGTTATGTTTGGTTTCTTCGGGTTTATGGCGATGCGAGCTATAAGAAGCAGAGCCGTTTGAAGAAGAAAGATGGCAAAGTGAATATGGTGATCGATGTCAATCCGTACAGCGTGTTTTAAGTTATAGTAAAAATGAGTATTAAAAATGCAGACAGATGAAATCCGCTGCATTTTTTATAGTGAATATAGCGGATAACATAGATAAAGCAGGAGGATCTGATTATGGCATTAAGAAATGTAGTAAAACGCGGCGATCCAATTCTTAAGAAGAAGGCACGTCCTGTATCCGAAGTGACGGATCGTATTCGCATGACGATGGAAGATATGCTGGAGACGATGCGGACGGATCAGGGAGTCGGCATTGCCGGTCCGCAGGTCGGCGTCCTTCGGAGAATGTTTGTCGCGGAACCGGAACCGGGACGTGTATATTATATGATCAATCCGGAAATACTTTCGAAAGAAGGATCTGAGCTGGACTCGGAAGGATGCCTCAGCATTCCGGGACTTTACGGAATTGTTGAGCGGCCTTCCAAGATCACAATGAAAGCGCAGGATTTAAATGGAGATCTTCAAGAATACACGTTCGAGGGGTTTGACGCACGTGTGATGTGCCATGAATATGATCATCTCGATGGAATTCTTTTCACGGACAAAGCGAAGGAAGTTCACACTGAAGCGGAATGGGAAGCGATTCGTGAACAAGAGAATAATAAATAAGTGAGGGATAGTCATGAAGCTGGTTTTTTTAGGAACTCCGGATTTTGCCGTTCCAGTTCTTTCGAATCTGGTGAAGGCTGGTTATGAAATCGGTTATGCTGTCACGCAGCCGGATCGAAAAGGAAATCGAGGCAAAATGACGAGGCCGCCGGTTAAAATTCTGGCGGAACAATATGGAATTCCTGTTCTGCAGCCGGAAAGGCTGAGCAAGGCGGAAGACGTAAAGAATCTGCTCCGGGCCTATAAGCCGGATGCAATGATTGTCGTCGCATATGGGCAGATTTTGAAAAAGGATGTTTTGGATATTCCAAAACTAGGCTGCTTTAACGTACATGCCTCCCTGCTTCCAAAGCTTCGCGGAGCGTCTCCGATTCAGCATGCGATTCTGGAAGGGGATAAAGTCACCGGAGTTACATTGATGAAAATCGATGAAGGTCTGGACAGCGGAGATATGATCGCGAAGTGTGAAATTTCCATTGGGAGAAAAACTGCAGAGCAGCTTTCGAAGGATCTTTCTGAGGCCGGAGCGTCGCTGCTGCTCCAGGAACTTCCGCATATCGAGGATGGAACATGCACATATGAAAAACAGGATTCCTCGAAAGCAACCTATGCTGGATTGATTTCAAAAAAAGACGGCAAAATTGATTTTCATCAGACAGCAGAGTCGAGTGACTGCAAAATCCGCGCCATTTATCCTTGGCCGGGTGCTTTTTTTGATTATGGAGAGAAGCATGTGAAAATCTGGAGTGCGGAAGTGCTTTCCGGCGATTCGGAGTCTGTACCGGGAATTATAAAAAAGGCAGATGCCGATGGAATTGACATCACATGCGGAGAAGGAATTCTTCGAATTCTTGAGTTGCAGCTTCCGGGAAAGCGCCGTGTGAATGCGGCGGATTTTTTAAGAGGACACAAACTTACGAAAGGAATGTCCATCGAATGAATGGTACGAATGGGAAAAATGCGGACTGTCCGGTATTGGAGCAGAATATCGCGGCTATGGATGATCCGGATTTCGCCAAAGATATCATCCGCACAAATCAGCGGGTTCGGGAAAAAGAGCCAAATCGCCTGAATAACATGATCGGGCTCACACTTCTTAACTGTTCCCGGAAAGATCAATTCACAGAATTTGAATTTGTGCCGGACGATTGGTGCAGAAACGGCTACGAAGGTGTCCATGGCGGTGTGATCAGCAGCGTCTTTGATACCGGGATGGGTTTGACTTCGGAAGTTTATACACAAAAGTTCGTCTCAACAAGCAGTCTTCAAATCAGTTTTCTCCGCGCAATGCTCGGAAGCCGTTTTCGTCTGAAAGTACGGCTTACGCATGTCGGTCGAAGAGTCGTGAACTTATATGGCGAGATTTCCGATATGAAGGATGAAAAAATATGCGCGAACTGCCTGGGGACGTTTATGATTCTTCCTTCGCGGCCGAGAGGCCTTCAGTTATAGGAGGTGCAGCATGTATTATTACGGATTTGACCCTACTTTCATATTGCTTATTCCCGCCATGTTCTTTGCTTTTTATGCGCAGGCAAAGGTACAGAGTGCATTCCGCCGGTATTCGGATTATCCGGGCGGACGTGGAATAACCGGTGCGGAGGCCGCCCGAAAGGTTCTGGATAAGCATGGTCTGTTTGAGGTTCCTGTCGTCAGAGTATCTGGAAATCTGACGGATCATTACGATCCGAGAGACCGCAGTGTGCATCTTTCGGATTCTGTTTACGGAAGTACAAGCGTAGCCGCTGTCAGTGTCGCCTGCCATGAATGCGGTCATGCGATTCAGCATGAAGAGGCGTATACTCCGCTGGTTGTGAGAGATGCGATCGTACCGGCTGTAAATTTCGCGTCGAGTATTTCATGGGTTCTTATTATGGTCGGAATCGGTATAATTTTCGCTTCCGGTTCTTCCAGCGGTAATCATCTGGGCGCTTTGATCATGGATATTGGAATTATCGCTTTTGCAGTTGTGACCTTTTTCCATCTGATTACACTTCCGGTAGAATTCAATGCAAGCCGGAGAGGCATCCGTGAGATGGAGGAACTGGAGCTTGTTAACCCGCAGAATATCAAAGGAGCAAAAAAAGTTCTGAAGGCAGCGGCGATGACGTATGTGGCAGCCCTTGCAACAGCGCTGGCAAACCTCCTTCGGCTTCTTCTCATTGCGAATCGAAGCCGTAGAGACTGACTGACGTTCTAAAGCTTTTTTATACGGGAAGGGAGAACAGTTTGAAAGGATTCCGTGTCATTTATGGATTGCAGTCGTAAAACAGCATACTTCGCATTGAAGCGCATCTGGGAGAACGATGCTTATTCACAGATGGCTTTAGATCTTGAAATCAAAAAATACAAGCCGGAAAATCCGGCGTTTGTGCGGGAGCTTGTTCTGGGAACTTTGACATGGCAGCGCCGGTTGGATTATTATCTTCGGCAGCTTGTAAAAAAAGGCTATCGGAAGCTTCCGCTTTCCGTTTTGATCCTTCTTCGCACGGGCGCTTATGAAATCCTTATGATGGAAAGCATACCGGATTATGCCGCTGTGAATGAGTCAGTCCAACTTGCCGATCATTTCGCACACCGTCATGTATCTTTCGTGAATGGAGTTCTTCGAAATCTTTCGAGGAAAAAGGAAATTCTCCGTTCTCCGGAAATTGAATCGGACTCGGTGATTCGTCTGTGTGAAAGCTATTCTTATGAAGAGGAGACCGTCAGGCATTGGATTCAGGAGTATGGCGAGACGCGGACGGAATCTGTTTTGGCTTCCTTGAATAAGCGCAGGCCGCTTTATATTACGGTAAACACCTTAAAAGTTTCTCCGAAGCGGTTTCAGGAAGAAATGGAGCATGGTTCGTTTGCCGCGGAGCCGTCAGAATTTTCCCCATTTTCTTTCCGGGTGAAAG
>JAQXNW010000150.1 GCA_029098205.1 Eubacteriales bacterium
CGATGACCAGAAGCGCTGCAGCCGAATAGTTCGGTGTTTCCGGATGGAGAATCTTTTTCACAGACTCCGAAAGGGAAGTCACACCGGCATAGAGAACGATGACGGCGATGATGACCGCGCTCAGGTATTCGATTCGCCCGTATCCAAGAGGATGCTTCTTATCCGGCGCTTTGCCGGCGAACTTCGTTCCGACGATCGTGATCACGGAGGACAAAGCATCGCTCAGATTATTCACCGCGTCCATCAAAATTGCGATTGAATGGGAAAAAAGTCCGACTGCGGCCTTAAAGGCGGCCAAAAGGATATTGGCAAGGATGCCGATCACACTGGTCCGGATGATTGTCTTTTCTCTGTTTTCCTGCATGGAAAATTCACCTTCGATTCTATAGAATGGGAATTTACCCTGATTCTGTATAATACAAGGATCCGAAAATTCGGTTTTTCCAGAATTTCCAGATCCATTCTGTTACTTTTTATTACTTCTGATCCAGAAGCAGATATAAAATGCGGTAGAGTGTTTCTGCGTCTTCCCGGCTGAGGTGCACGCACTGTCCGATTTGAAGAGGGATGTCTTTGGCTTTCTTTTTTAAGCCGATCCCTTTCTCTGTCAGAAAAACGGATACTCTCCGTTCGTCATCCGGGCTGCGGCGCCTTGTGACAAATCCTTCCTTCTCCATTTTTTTTAGGAGCGGCGTTACGGTTCCGCTGTCCAGGTGGAGACGTCTGCAGATTTCGCCGACGGATACGCCGTCGGTTTCCCACAGCACCATGAATGTGATGTACTGCGTATAGGTAATGCCGAGCGGACGGAGAAGCGGCGTGTACGCGTTTACGATTTTCCGGGCCGCAGCGTAAAGAGGGAAACAAAGCTGATTGTCCAGCTTCAGCGCTTCATCCGGATCATAGCCCTTCGCTCCGGATTCCATCAGATCAGCTCCGCTGCCGCGTTTTTCACATCCTTCATGTTCGCGGTCGGCTCAAAGCGGCGGACAACGTTTCCGTTCCGGTCGATCAGGAATTTCGTGAAATTCCATTTGATCTCCGCGTTGTTTTTATAGTCCGGGTCGATTTTCTTCAGCATCGCGCTCATCATCAGCGCCTTCGGACCTTTGCCGAAGCCTTCGAAGGTCTTCTGGGATTTCAGATATTTGTAGAGACCGAGCGCGTTCTCTCCGTTCACATCGCTTTTCTTCATCTGATCAAACTTCGTGTTGTATTTCAATGTGCAGAATTCATGCACTTCCTCATCGGTTCCCGGTGTCTGCCCCGCGAACTGGTTGCACGGGATATCCAGAATCTCAAGGCCTTTGTCATGAAGCTCTTCATAGATCTCCTCAAGATCCTTATACTGCGGGGTAAATCCGCATCCTGTCGCGGTGTTTACGACCAGAACGACTTTCCCTTCGAATTCTTTCATCGAAAGCTCGGAGCCATCTCTTTTCGTTACAGAATAATCATAAAAGCTGCTCATAATATTTCTCCTTTCAGTGTACAGGATGTATAAATCAAAGTCATTTATATTTTTAACAATTATATTTTATTAAATATAATTGGATAGTCAAGAGTTTTAACTGCTTTTTTACGATTGGATTCTGTGATTTTATGAACAGAAGCGCGAATCTGTCCCGGAAGTGCAGGATCGGCAGGGAGCGGATTTCTGAGGAATCATGAACAGAAACAAAAGTGATAGAAGTAAGGGCGAAAGGATGATAGAATAAAAAATAATCTGCACCTTGAAGATGGCGATCGGAAATGTTTTCGGAGGCAGGAGCGCGGATAAAAATCCGGATCCTGACCGTCTGTACCGGCGCATCCTGATTGCCGCGATTTGGATCGCTGCGATTCCGGTTCTTGGGAAATACATTATTATCGGTGTTTCCGGGGTCGTTATCCTGTCCGTCAATATTTATTATCTGGTCTGGGCTGCGCTCGCAGCATGCCTCGTTATCTTTGTCTTTCCGCTCTTTCTTCTCGGAACCGTTACGCCAAGCCTCGCGAAATATTCTGTGGGAAGTAGCGTTCTTTATTTCATCCGCGGACGGAGCGGAAAGAAAATCGCCGCTGCAGGAATCGTACTCTTTGTGGTCTGCTCTTTGTTCGGGCATTCCGATCGATTCGCGTTCTGGGAAGACGATCTGGCTTTTGAAGGTGAGTCCGTTTATAACTATCTGCAGGTGAAGGAGGAGCCAGACCGGACGATTTTTTCCACGAACGTTCTTTTCGGCGTGCAGTCTGTGAAAATGAAATCAAAGGATCTTACAGGGATGTATTCCGCGCAGTCATACATTCGCTCCTCGGATGAGAGATTCATTATTAGGAACCGGAATTTTCCGGATTATTATACAAGGGGCATGAGGGGAAGCTATGGAAGCTATGCATATCATTTCGATGCATAATATCGTGAAAAAATATTATGTCGGAAAACCGAATGAACTGGAGATCCTCCATGGAATCGATCTGGAAGTCGAAGAAGGGGAATTTCTTTCTATTATCGGGCCTTCCGGAGCGGGAAAATCGACACTTATGAATTTGATCGGCGTTCTGGACCGCCCCACATCGGGAACATATACGCTGGGTGATATCTCCGTTGAAAAGTGCAAGGATCAAGAGCTTTCGGCGATCCGGAACCGGAAGATCGGATTCGTATTCCAGAATTTTAATCTTCTTCCCAGGGTCTCCGCACTGGATAATGTCAGTCTTCCGATGATGTACGCAGGAGTCGGAAGGAAAGAGCGAAGCCGGCGTGCGGCGGAGCTTCTTGAGAAAGTCGGAATGGGCGAACGGGCATCGCACCAGCCGAACGAGCTTTCAGGCGGCCAGCAGCAGAGAGTCGCGATTGCGCGTGCGATTGCGAACGATCCGGATATCATTCTCGCGGATGAGCCGACTGGCGCGCTGGACAGCCGCACCGGACAGGCTGTCATGGATCTTTTTCAGAGACTCCATGAAGAGGATGGGAAGACCATCATTCTGATTACGCACAATCCGGATCTTGCGGCGCAGACCGGCCGGATTCTTACGATTGAGGACGGCAGAATCGTGAAGGAGGAAACCCGATGAAGCTTCGTGATAATATACAGAGCGCGTGGATCAGCCTCCGCGGAAACAAAATGCGTACTTTCCTTACGATGCTCGGAATCATCATTGGAATTGCCGCGGTCATCGGGATTATGACTCTGGGGAACAGCCTCCGGAAATCCATTATGGGCGATATGACCGATTTGGGCGCGCATAATATTACGATTGCCGTCCAGCAGAGGACGGAAGACGCGGATTCGGAAGCAGCAACGTCAAAGTCTTCACAGGATGAGGATCAGCAGAATACGCAGGCGTTCATGCAGATGATGGCCGGGACTTCGTCGATCGATAAAAACGCTTTGATTTCCGACGCGATGCTGAAGGATTTCCGGGATAAATACAAGTCGGAGATTTCCAGTGTAGGCATTTCGGAAACCGGAGGAAGCACTTCAATTATCCGGGATGGAAAGCGGGCGAACGTCACAGTTACGGGAATCCGTGGAAAGTATATGGAAATTCAGTCTGTGAAAATGTCAGCCGGAGAGACTTTGTCCCGGAAGGATGAGAGTGAAAAGCGGGCGGAGGCAGTTGTATCCGATCAGCTCGCGGAGAAACTGTTTGGAAGCAGCAAGAAGGCGGTTGGGCAGTCCGTTTCGTTTGAGTATAACGGAAAAACATGGACGCTCAATGTTAAGGGTGTATACTGCTATGAGATGCAGGGAGGAGACGACTCCGGGCAGTCTGCGGCAGCTGTCAGTACGGAGCTTTACATCCCGGATTCCCTCTGCAAGGATATTTACGGACTTCCGGCCGGATATTCGTCTGTGACCATCCGAACAAAGGATTCCGTAAACAGTAAGACGTTCCTCAAGAAGGCCGTAAATTATCTCAATAAAAAATACTATGACACGAATGAGGATTTCGAAATTTCCGGCTTCAGCATGGAATCGCTGATCGAAACGATGAATCGGATGATTCATATGATTGAGCTGGTTCTTGCCGGAATCGCGGGAATATCCCTTCTCGTCGGCGGAATCGGTGTCATGAATATCATGCTTGTTTCCGTGACCGAGCGGACGCGGGAGATCGGAATCCGGAAGGCGCTGGGCGCGACAAACCGGAGCATCCGGATGCAGTTCATCGTCGAAAGCTTGATCGTATGCCTGATCGGGGGAATTTTCGGGATTCTTCTTGGATTCGCGCTCGGCGCGGTCGGGACGCATATCGCGAAAATCCCGGCGTCCGTATCTCTGACCAGCATTGTGATCGCTGTGGGATTCTCTTTCGCGATCGGGATTTTCTTCGGGCTTTATCCGGCGAACCGCGCCGCGAAAATGGAGCCGCTGGACGCTCTCAGGTACGAATAAAAGAAAAACAGCGGGCGCTTCGGGATTTGAAAATCCGGAGCGTCCGCTTCCTGTCTGTATTGATTCTGCAGTAATCTCACACCGCTAGTGCTTCAGCGCCTGCTCCATCGGGATCTTCCGGATTCGAATCGATTCGATGAGCGTAATCGCAAAGAACAGCGCGATGCTGATGATGACGATCGAAACTTTGATGCTGAAGGAGATCGTGCAGCCCAGCCACCCGTTCATTTCGTACCGGATCATAAGAACCCATACTTCCTTTAGAAGGGCGCAGCCAAGCGGGATCGCGATAATTTCCGAGAGAACGACGACAAGGAAAATCGGAAGAAGATAAAGCCGTGTAATCTCGGAATTGGTATACCCGAGAATCTTTGTCAGAGAAATCGGTTTGTTGTTTTTCTCAATAATCAGCTTTGTAAGCAGATACATCATGACCGCGTAGACAAAGAACGACCCCCATGTCAGAATATCCATGAACTGCCCCATGGAATGCTGAAGCTGCCTGGAAATAGTTGACAAAGTTTCTTCGTTAATATCCGTTGAAATGTAATTTTTGCTTATATCCTTGATCCCGCTGTTGGAGAAATATCCGGAGAACGGTGTATAGGATGCATACGGCGTAAGATCCGTGACTCCATTGGAGAGGAACCAGGTCGAGGCTTCCGAAAGCGCTTCGGCGTTTCCTTCCACGTTCTTCATAGGATCGGCTTCCACACCGAGAAGCTTCAGGCAGGCGTTTTTCTCCATGAAAACAGCGAGCCCGCCGTTATATTTGTAGATCTTCGTGATTTTCAGCCGGTATTTCCTGTTCCTGTATTTTTCCTTCAGATGAAGGATGTCGCCCTTCTTAAGGTTGTATTTTTCAGCGTAGGCGCTGGAAACGGCGACATCGTTTTTCCCAAGCGTCATATGAATGTACTTGCTGTCCGGCTCGATTCCGTATATGGATACTTCTTCTTCCCGAATGTTCTCATTCAGAAGCTCCTCCGCATAGAAAGGCTCCGCGTCCTTTGTCTTTGTCTGGACATTTTTTATGAAATCCAGCGTGGATGTGATATTTCCGGCCTGCACGGAGGGAGGCGCTTTCAGAAGCGTGACGTGCTTCGCGATCATTTCTTTCTGCACATCCGTTTCATATTGATCCAGCGCTTTCGGGAACATCATGCCGAAAACCGCAAGAAAATCCGCCAGGAAAATCCCTATGAAAAGCAGGATGAAGCCGGCGCGGTTCTGCCGGATGATCCGGATCGAATAACGAATCGGAAGCGGAATTCCGTGGTGGAGCCGCATCGCCTTCTTCTGCGCTTTTTCTCCGATTTCGCCGCGGAGAAAATCCTGGATCGGATGCCGGAGCTTCCGGGAAAGAAGCAGGGTGCAGACCAGGAACATCAGAACCAGAGGGATGACGGTCGTCAGCAGCAGCGCCTTCGCGTTCCAGACCGTATGGTAGGTCGGGAGACTGTAGCTGTTGTAGTACATCTTTACGTAGATGTTTTTCAGTACCGTGTATCCGAGCGCGTTTCCGACGAGCGCGGCAGCCAGGATGACCCGCATCGGGATCGCGGAGTAATGAAGAATCAGTTCCTTTTTCGTATACCCGAGAGAGCGGAGCGTGCCGATTTCGGCGGATTCCTGTTCGAGATTGTCCGACGTCATGATGCCGACCAGGAAAGCGAGAATCAGGATCAGGATATAGATGAATACCTGCGTGCCCATCGTGTCGCTTTCGAAATCCTCTCCGGTAAAACGGATAGGCTGGTTTTCATACTGCGGAATGAATTCCGAAAGGGATGGCGCTTCCTGGTAAACGAGGCTGCAGAGCTTCTGGCTTCTGGACGCGGCCTTCGAATCCGTCCTGGGGGCTTTGTCGTACAGCCAGGAATAGCGGTAATGCACAGCCTTTTCTTCATAGCGGCTTTCCCAGGTGGATTCCGTTACGACCGCCGTTCCGAAATCCAGCGCGTCAAACATGGAATCCGTATTGTTCTTAAACAGCGAGCTGTAATCGGACAAAGCGACAAAGCCGACTACGGTCAAATCTCCGTTTTCACCGTGCAGTGTGTCTCCGATGGAGATATGATTGAATGTGATCCGCCATTTTCTGGATCGCTTCGTTATGGGTAACCATGACGACGGTGCTTCCGTATTTCTGGTTCACTCGTTCAATCAGTGCAAGCACCTCCTTGGAATTTCGATAATCCAGCGCTCCGGTCGGTTCGTCGCACAAAAGCACATCCGGATTTTTTATGACGGCGCGGCCGATGGAGCACCGCTGCTGCTGTCCGCCGGAAAGCTGGTGCGGAAGCTTGTCCTGGTGTTCTGCTAAGCCGAGCGTTTCGATCAATTCGTCAATATCCAGGGGATCGGGAGAAAGCCAGGCGCCGGTTTCCATGTTTTCCCGCACGGTCAGATTCGGGATCAGATTGTACTGCTGGAAGATGTAGCCGATGTGATCTCTTCGGTATTTTGTGAGATCCTTCTCTTTCATTCCCTCCAGGATATGATCGCCGATCTGTATCTGGCCGGACGTCGCGGCGTCGATTCCGCCGATGATGTTGAGCAAAGTGGACTTTCCAGATCCGGATGGTCCGAGAAGCACACAGAGATCGCCTTTTTTTATGGAGAGATCGATTCCTCTCAAAGCTTCGGTTCTCGATTCTTTCTCTCCGTAAACCTTTGTCACATGTGTAAGCGTTAGAAACATAAGCTCTCCTTTTTATGATTAAAGGTCTCTAACTAAAATAACATAAGGCATACGGTTTTTCAAGATGATCTCGGAATCAGCGTTGATTTCGTAAAGTTCTGTATGAATATACCGCGTGAAAACTGCAGGAATATAAAAATATATTTTGATTATTCATATAATTGTGTGAATTATATTGTGCTCCCGTGCGGATTGTATTAATATAGAAACATTCAATGGTTTGGCAGGAGGCAGAAAGTGGCGTTTAGAACTTTAGAGATTACAAAACCCGCGGAAATTCACATTCATGAAGGTCAGATGCGAATTGAGCAGGAGGAAGGAACGGCTGAGATTCCGTTAGAGGATCTGGCCACGATTGTCTGCCGCGGTGCGAACATTCGAATGTCCACCATGGCGATGGAAAAAATCTGCAAGCAGGGAATTGTGCTGATGATTCAGGATGAAAAATATTCCGCGGCTGGATTTCTTACGTCTTATCAGGGAAACAGCCGGCAGTCTCTTGTGATGAGAAGGCAGATTGATTTTCCGGAGGAAATGATTCGGGAAGTTTGGATGGAAATCATCCACCAGAAGGTGAAAAATCAGGCGGAGGTGCTGAAAATTTTAGGAAAGGACGCAGATTCAGTGCTTAATCTGGAAAATCAATTGAATCCTGATACCGTTGACAAAGTGGAGGCGGAGGCGGCGAAAGTCTATTTCCAAAGGCTTTTTCCGGGGCTTAACCGGCGTACGGAATGTCCGATCAACAGCTGCTTGAATTACGGATACGCCGTTGTTCGAAACGCGCTGATCCGATCGCTTCTATTGGCCGGTTTTCTTCCGGCTCTGGGACTTCATCACCGGAATTATCGAAATACGGATAATCTGGCGGATGATTTTATTGAACCGTGGCGTCCGATGGTAGATCTGATCGCTGCTTCGAATGACAGAACGAATATAAAGCTGAATAAGCAGGAGCGCGGTGAACTGGCGCATGTCTTACATAATGCCTGCCGGATTGGAGGCCGCAAAATGGCGGTGCTCTCCGCACTCGAAGTCTCTGTGAACAGTTTCCGGCAGATTGTTTTAGCGGCTGGAAAAGGAAATCGTCTGGAAGATATGCTTTGCAAGCTTCAGCTTCCTTTGGTAATTCCCGTAGAATCTGCGGAGCTTCTGAATGAATGACTTTAATTTTTGAACGACAGACTTCGTCTCTCAGACTTACAAACAGCAGGGAAGAGCTTTTGAACGGACATCGGATCGGATTTAGTTTTAAGGGCCGCGCGTGAGCGAAAATCCGGCGGGAGGGCAGGTTAAAAATGAGAATTCTCGTAATATTGAATCCAACGAACAAACGCGGAACGAAGATGTCCTATACAAGGCTGAGGTAATTTCTAATCGCAGATGGATATCAGCGGATTGCTCCGGAGGTATTTATGCGAATATTGCCGAATCGGAAAAGTCTGGATAAATATTACAGTCGGTTGAAAGAATATGCTCCGATCGGAGGCTGTGTACGAGTTCTCAAGATGACGGAAAAACAATATGCATCTACCTGGTATCTTACGGGGGAAGAAGATTATCAGGAAAAAGCAGTGGGCACGAACTGCCATATAATGCTATAATATATAAAAAAATATTATTTGCGAATTTTGCCTTGCCAGCTTGGGCTAGATATAGATCAGAAGGGTCTGAATAAGACTAAATATGCTACGTGCCAAGCGGGGCGAAAGCGGCAGGGCTGGCAGCATGATCTGCAGGAACAGGTGGTTGGCCTGAAAACTACAAATGGCATTGAAGTTACTGATACTTCAGCGCATTTCATGGCTCGTATGATCGGAACATCGCGGGATCCGAAAATCTATGCAAATAAGCATAAGATAGTTCGCAGATCTGGCGTCGAGATGGAAGATGTGATTGATGCTATTGAGAATGGGAAGGAGCACAAACGCCAGCACACCGCAGGGAAAGGAGAATCGATAACATTCTATGGTCAGAATGCTTCGGTAACCTTAAACCTGAGTAGCGGGTTGCTGGTTCAATGCAATCCGATATAGGGAGGTAAGAGAGTGTTTTTAAAAAAAGTGGAAGAGCCAGAATATACGTTCTTAAAAGGAATTAACTGGGATGGTTTTGTCTTTGAGTCCCAATCAGGGGGGGATAAAGAAACACTTATTGTAAAATTTGATGACAAAAATAAAATTATTGGGATCAACAGCAGGCAGCTTTTTGGCGCTGCTGTCTCCAGCATTGTAGCTTGTCAAGGAATGGATGAATTAGGAAATATTAACGATTTCGGCGAACAATTGGAAATGGCGTATGATATTTTCCTAGATACACCCTTTATTAAGTAAGAGTAATTTATCGTGCCAAGCGGGGCGAAAGCGGCAGGGCTGGCAGCTATAAGTGCAACATCACGCCGAAGGAAAATCCGCTGGAAACCTTCACATATGAAGGGGCTCCGACTATCATTTCTTCT
>JAQXNW010000151.1 GCA_029098205.1 Eubacteriales bacterium
ATCAGCATGTCGTCGGTTCTTCCGAAAATCCGGCTCATGCGGACATTCGTTCTTCCGCAGGCGCAGGGCTCGTGGATCAGATAGCAGATGTCCCTTGTTCGGTAGCGGAGCATCGGAACGCCTTCCTTGGACAAAGTCGTGAAGACGAGTTCGCCTTTCTCTCCGTCTGGAAGCGGCTCCAGCGTATTCGGATCGATGATTTCCGGGAAGAACAGATCTTCGGAAACATGCATTCCTTCGCCTTCGTTGCAGCTGACCGCAACACCCGGTCCAGTAATTTCCGTAAGTCCGTAAATATCGTGCGCTTCGATTCCCAAGCCTTCCTCAATGGATTTCTTCATGGCTTTCGACCAGGGCTCTGCGCCGAACATTCCCGCTTTCAGAGGAATTTCTTCCGGGGTCATGCCCGCTTCCTGGGCGGCTTCTGTGATGGTCAGTGCGTAGGACGGCGTACAGCAGAGGCAGGTGCTCTTAAGATTCCGCATCATGTTAAGCTGCTTCTTCGTATTTCCGCTGCTCATGGGAAGAACCATCGCGCCGATTTTCTCCGCGCCCTGATGCGCTCCCAGACCTCCTGTGAACAGACCGTATCCGTAAGAAACCTGAATGACCGAATTTTCATCCTGTCCGCACATGGTAAGACCGCGGGCGACGGACTCTGCCCAATTGTCGAGATCTTTTCTCGTGTACGCTAGAACCTTCGGGTTTCCGGTTGTCCCGGAGGAAGCGTGGATCCGCACGATGTCTTTTTTGTCGACGGCCCACATTCCTGTCGGATAATCCTTCTTCAGGTCTTCTCTTGTAGTAAACGGAAGTTTTACGATATCGTCGATAGTCTTTATATCTTCCGGCTTTACACCGGCTTCGTCCATTTTATCCCGGTAAATCTTCACCCGGTCGTATGTGTAACGGACGATTTTCCGTAATTTCTCGGATTGCAGGGCGCGCATATCCTCGCGGCTTGCGCACTCCATCTCTGGATTCCAGATTTTTTTCTGCAAAGTATGCCCCTTTCTGCTGTTTCCGTATCTCTCTAGAAGGGATTATTCGGATATTTCATAAAATAGCGGAGCCGCCGAAGCGGCTTACAGACCGAATATATCACAGGATTAAGCGAAATTCCATAAGAGGGTATCAGTTTTATTGTCATAAAATACAAATTTGAAATGGAAATTTTGATTCCTTCCTTTTATACCGGTGAAGTTATGTTATAATCATTTCGTGTGACGGTATGCCTGAGCCGATGCCCTGACGGTCGCCGAAAACGTTATTGCAATGCTGATAGAAAATAGAAAGAGCTTTCAGAAAATGCCAATTACAGAATATCTGGAAAGAAACAGCCGGCTTTATCCGAATGATGTCGCGCTGGTAGAACGGAACCCCGAGCAGAAACGGCAGGATAAGATTTCCTGGAAAGAATATGCGCTGATTCAGCAGACATCGGACATTCCATACCGAAGAGAGCTGACATGGGGTAATTTTAATGACCGCGCTAACATGATCGCGAATCTTCTGATCGGAGAAGGAATTAAAAAGGGCGATAAGGTTGCGATTCTGCTTATGAATTGTCTGGAGTGGCTTCCTCTCTATTTTGGAATTCTGAAGGCGGGGGCTGTTGCAGTTCCTTTTAATTTTCGATATACCTCAGAAGAAATTGAATACTGCGCGGAGCAGGCGGATATCCGCATAATGTTTTTCGGTCCTCAGTTTATTGGCCGGATCGAAGCGATTGAAGAGAAGCTGGTTCCGAATATGCGTCTTCTCTTTGTAGGCACAGGCTTCTGCCCGACCTTTGCAGACAGTCTGGAAGAGGTTTCTGAGCCATATACTTCGGAGGATCCGGGTGTAAAACTTACGGATGACGACGATGCGGCGATATATTTCTCTTCCGGAACCACTGGATTTCCGAAAGCGATTCTTCATAACCATCAGAGCCTCGTGCATTCGGCAATTTGCGAACAGAAGCATCACGGACAGACGAGGGATGATGTTTTTCTCTGCATTCCTCCGCTGTATCATACGGGCGCCAAGATGCACTGGTTCGGAAGCCTGATTTCCGGGAGCCGCGCTGTTCTTCTTCGCGGAACTTCCCCGCAGGATATTTTACAGACCGTGTCCGAGGAGCATTGTACGATTGTCTGGCTTCTCGTTCCATGGGCGCAGGATATCCTGGACGCGATTGATATCGGGAAAGTAGATCTTGATTCTTACGAGCTCAGTCAGTGGCGTCTCATGCATATCGGCGCGCAGCCGGTTCCGCCGTCGCTGATCCGGAGGTGGAAAAAAGTCTTCCCGCATCACCAGTACGATACGAATTACGGCCTCAGTGAGGCGATCGGGCCGGGATGCATTCATCTTGGCGTGGAGAACATCGATAAGGTCGGCGCGATCGGAGTTCCGGGATATGGATGGGAAGCGAAAATCATGGACGGAGACCGCGAAGTGAAACAGGGAGAAGTCGGGGAACTCTGTGTTAAAGGCCCGGGGCTTATGACCTGTTATTATAAGAATCCGGAGGCGACAAAGGAAGCGCTTCGGAACGGCTGGCTTTATACCGGTGATATGGCCAGGCAGGATGAGGACGGTTTCTACTATTTAGTAGACCGGAAGAAAGATGTTATTGTAAGCGGCGGGGAAAACCTCTATCCGGTTCAGATTGAAGATTTCCTGCGCGCATATCCGAAAATCAAGGACGTCGCCGTGATCGGCCTTCCGGATGCCCGCTTAGGAGAAATTGCGGGCGCTATTATCTCTGTCCGTGGGGGAATGACCTGTACGGAAGAGGAAATCAATGAATTCTGCATGAAACTTCCAAGATATAAGAGACCGCGTAAGATCATCTTCGCGGATGTTCCGAGAAACGCGACCGGAAAGATTGAGAAACCGAAGCTCCGTAAGATGTATGGGCAGGAAAATCTCGTGGATTTCGAATATCGTTCGTAATGATATAAATACGCTTTCAATACGCTGAAACCAAAGCTGGAACGAAGCACAAAATCTTTTCACAGGAAGGGGAAATTTATGAAAAAACTGATGCTGGGCAATGAAGCGGTTGCCCGAGGACTTTATGAGGCCGGATGTTCCTATATATCCAGCTATCCAGGCACACCGAGTACGGAAATTACGGAATCCGCTTCGAAGTATCCGGAGATTCACTGCGAGTGGGCTCCGAATGAGAAAGTGGCGATGGAATCCGCGCATGGCGCGACTCTGGCAGGAAAGAGAACTGCCTGCGCGATGAAGCACGTCGGACAGAATGTCGCTGCGGATCCTTTGTTTACGATTTCTTATATCGGCGTTGATAACGGCATGGTAATCTGCGTCGCAGACTACCCGGGTCTTCATTCTTCGCAGAATGAACAGGATTCCCGCCATTACGCGATCGCGGCGAAGCTTCCGATGCTGGAGCCTTCGGATTCCGGAGAGTGCCGGGATTTTGCGAAGATCGCGTATGATTTATCGGAAAAATATCATACAGCAGTAATGCTGAAGCTCTGCACGAGAATTTCCCACGCGCAGAGCATCGTAGAACTTGGAGAACGCGCCGTTCCGGATTCGGTGCCGTACGAGAAGAAGTTTTCGCGCGTGATGCTTCCTGTGAATGCGAAGAAAGCACATTACGCAGTCGAAGAACGGATGAAAGCGCTTCTGGAATATGCGGAGGAGACGCCGCTTAACCGCGTTGAAGAGGGAACGGATCATTCGATCGGAATTATCACCGGATCGACTTGCTACCAGTACACGAAGGAAGTGTTCGGGGACAAGTATCCGGTGCTGAAGCTCGGAATGTCCAATCCGCTTCCGGTGAAGAAAATTCAGGATTTCGCTAAGATCGTGGACCGCGTCCTGGTTATTGAAGAGCTGGATCCGATCATTGAAATCCACTGCAAAGCGATTGGCGTACCAGTGGAAGGAAAATCAATCTTCCCGATGGTGGATGAATTCTCGCAGCGCGTGATCCGCGAATCGATGGGAATTACGCAGCCGGAATCCGCGGAAGCCGATGCGGTGATTCCGGGACGTCCGCCGGCTATGTGCTCCGGATGTCCGCACAGAGGGATTTTCTATCTTCTGAAGAAGCACAATCTGCGCGTATTCGGTGATATCGGCTGCTATACACTTGGAGCGACGCCGCCGCTTTCGGCGATGGACGTCAGCGTCTGCATGGGTGCGTCTCTTTCCGGCATGCATGGATTTAACAAGGCAGCTGGGACGGAAATGAGCAAGAAATCCGTCGGCGTGATCGGCGACTCTACCTTTATGCATTCCGGTATGACAGGTCTTGCGGATATTGCGTATAACAACAGCAATTCGACGGTTATCATTCTTGATAATTCAATCACCGGTATGACCGGCCATCAGCAGAACCCGACGAGCGGCTATGACCTCTATGGGAATCCGGCGACAAAGATTGATCTGGAGGCGCTCTGCCGCGCGATGGGAATCAAGAGAGTCCGCGTCATCGATCCATATAATCTCGCAGAGAGCGAGAAAGCGATTCTCGAGGAAACAGAAGCCGAGGAACCGTCTGTAATCATCGCCAGACGTCCCTGCGCGCTTCTTAAGACTGTGAAGCATAATCCGCCACTTCATGTGGAGAAGGATACCTGTGTAGGATGCCGTTCCTGCATGAAAATCGGATGCCCGTCGCTGAGCTTCCGGGACAAGAAGGCGGTTATCGATCAGACACTGTGCGCGGGATGCGGAGTTTGTCAGGAACTTTGCCCGATCGGTGCGATTCAGGAATAGGAGGGAAACATGAAAACGACAAGCATTATGATCGTCGGAGTCGGCGGTCAGGGAACCCTTCTCGCCAGCCGGGTTCTGGGACAGCTGGTCCTTCATAAAGGCGTAGATGTAAAGCTTTCGGAGGTGCACGGCATGAGCCAGCGCGGAGGAAGCGTTGTAACGTACGTACGATTCGGCGATAAGGTATATTCTCCACTGGTAGAAAAGGGCGAAGCGGATTACATCATTTCCTTTGAAGCGCTGGAGGCGGCGCGCTGGCTTCCTTATCTTAAAAAGGGCGGCCAGATTGTAACGAACACGCAGCAGATCGATCCGATGCCGGTCATTACCGGCGCGGCCGAGTACCCGGATGAAATTCTTAAGAAAGCGGCGGATACCGGAGCGAAGGTTGACGCGTTCGACTGCCTCACGCTTGCGGAGCAGGCCGGATCGTCAAAGGCTGTAAATATTGTTCTTCTGGGACGTCTTTCCAAGTATTTCGACTTCACCGATGAAGAATGGATGGACGCGCTGACAGCCTGCGTACCGGCTAAATTCCTGGAGATGAATAAGAAGGCCTTTGAATTAGGTAAAAACGCTTAAGAACGCGCTTAATAATTCAAAATTTTAACGGTTGGGAAAGATCGAATCACGCTGAATCAGGCGTATTTCTTCGGTCTTCTCCAGTGCGGAAATGACCGCTGCAGTGATGGCTGCTGCGGCCTTTTTGATTTTTTGATGTTTTTTATTGGTATTTTTCTGAAAATAGTATGTTGAAACGGTGGGATTTGATAGGAAATTTACAGATAATTCTGTAATATATATCTAAGAAAAGCTTATGATTTATTTGTTTTTTTAAAATAATATGGTATAATTCTTAATGAAATATTAAGAAACAGAAGGAATAAATTAAGCGGTTGTCTCAAAGAACTGAGAGGAGTTTATTTTGCGGTCACTACGTGTAATAAAATTATTTCTTATCGCAGCCGTTCTTCTAACCTTCACGGGTTTCGCGGCGGGTGTGTCCCATGCGGAGAGCACGGCCGGGACGTCTCCTTCGATTCGTTATTCCGCACATGTGCAGGGTATCGGATGGCAGAATGAAGTCAAGGACGGGGAGCTGGCCGGCACAAGCGGAAAGTCGCTTCGGATGGAGTCTTTGAAGATCCATGTGGCAAATACAGGACTTTATGGTTCGGTGGAATATCGCTCTCATATCCAGAACATCGGCTGGGAAACAAACTGGAAGAAGGACGGACAGGAAACCGGAACAACCGGTTCGTCGCTTCGCCTGGAAGGAATCCAGATTCGTCTGACCGGACAGCTGGCACAGCAGTATGACATTTACTACTGCGTACATGCACAGAACCTTGGATGGCTTGCCTGGGCTAAGAACGGTGAGCAGGCCGGAAGCAGCGGACATTCCTACCGGCTTGAGGCGATCGAGATCCGCCTTGTTAAGAAAGGAAGTCCTGCGCCGGCAAATATCGGAACAAGAACAACCGCCTTTGTCGGAGCGGCCAGTGTAAGCTATAAGGCGCATGTGCAGGATATCGGATGGCAGAACCCCGTTTCCGACGGCGCGTCGGCTGGAACGGAAGGGAAGAGTCTTCGTGTTGAAGCTTTGAACGTGACCGGAATTTCCCCGAACGAGGGCGGCACCATTCAGTATCGTTCTCATATCCAGAATATCGGCTGGGAGAGCGCATGGAAGAGCGCTGGTCAAACAAGCGGAACGAGCGGTCAGTCACTTAGACTGGAAGCACTTCAGATGAAGCTTACCGGTCAGCTGGCAGAGGATTATGATATATACTACTGCGTGCACGCACAGAACGTCGGATGGCTTGCTTGGGCAAAGAATGGCGAAATTGCTGGAACAACCGGCTGCTCCCTTCGTCTGGAAGCCGTGAAGATCAAACTTCTTCCGAAGGGAAGCGCAGCTCCGGCAAATATCGGAACGACAAGCTTTGCTTCTTCCAAGTGCGTGACAGCGTCGGAATATCAGGCGTCTTTAGCAAAGACGGAAACAGCGAAAAGCAGCTCTTCCAAAGGGCAGGCAGTTGTTGACTATGCCCGTCAGTTTATTGGAAATCCGTACGTTTACGGCGGATGCAGCCTGACAAATGGAACGGACTGTTCCGGGTTCACTATGTCGGTCATGAAGCAT
>JAQXNW010000152.1 GCA_029098205.1 Eubacteriales bacterium
TATACCTGTCTCCCTTATATTTCTCCTGTACTTTCCTTGAAAAACCGTTCGATGAGCCGTTTTTACCGCTAATTTTTCTTATTTTATCACGATTCAGCCGGCGCGGTAAGAAGGAAGAATCTGACCGGAAAACAGGGAGGATGCCGTCCGAAAGGCAGATGGCATCCAAAAGGCAGGCTTACGGATATTTGTTTGATCAGAAAGTACGGCCCGGATTTCCGGGGAGAGGCGGGCAGCAAACCCGCAGGCATTTACTTTTTCTTCTGCAGACGGATCACGAGGATATAGATCAGAAGAAGAACCGCGGTCGACGTGAGAAGAATGCCGTACATAGTGGATTCCGAAAGCGCGTCTCCGGAGACGAAAAGACGGCAGTCGAGAGAATCCCGAAGGGACGTAACGACCTCGTCCGGCACGGAATGGCTTTTGATTTCGCGGAAGACCGGATCCATCGTGCTTTGGCGGAGCAGGGATGTTCCGCAGATTCCCGGCGTTACCGAAAGAAAATTCCGAAGACCTTCCCCGAACTGGCTGATCGGCATATAGGCGCCGCACAGAAACCCGTATCCGGCGCTGACGATGGTCCCGGACGCGGTGATCTGCCCCTGGGAAGTCAGGAAAACGCAGACGGCGCAGGAGAACGCGGTCCCGAACAGGATCAGAAGGAGTGTGTTAAAGAAGATCCGGAGGATATCGGCACCGTCATAGAACCATCCCTCTGCATGGACATAGAGCAGACAAAGAACAATCGCTCCGAAGCAGACGAGGACGGTGCTGAAAAAGGTGCTGGCGTAATAGCTGAGCGCAAGCTGGGATTTACGGATGGGGCTTACGGTAAGGTCCGTTCTGGCTCCGGTGACCCGGTCCTGCACCATGAGGATGCTGCTGCAGAAGGCGACCGTTACGCAGCTCACTGCGAGCAGAGAAGAAAAAATCTGCGCTGCGGCGAGGCCGTTTATCCATTCCTCCGAGATATTGATGCCGCTTGCTTTCAGCGGAGATAATACGCTCTGATACGTGTCTTTGTATGTTTTCGCAAGGAACGTCGCGAAAAGGATCAGGAGAATCATCGGCGTGATCAGAGAGGTGAAAAACAGGCCTTTGTCCTTGAAATACAGATTTACGTTTCTGGCAATGAGTCCGGTGAGTGCGGTCATTTTTCATCCTCCGTCATTGGTTTTCCTGTAATCGCGAGAAAAACATCGTCCATTTTTCCTTTTGTAATTTCAAAGTCCTGAAAAACGTCTGGATGATCCGCGATCAGGCGGGCAGCTTCTTTCGAATTGCTTACGGGCATCCGGTACACGCCGGGGGATAGCCGTTCGAACGGGCGGCCCAGCCTGCGAAGGTCTTTCTCTTCCGCATGGTAGAAGGTGATATGATCCTCGGCAAAGCGGTTTTTCAGGTCGTGCGGCGTTCCCTCTGCGGCGATTTCACCGTGATCTAAGATAATGATGTGATCCGCGTCCGCCGTTTCTTCCATATAGTGGGTCGTAAGAAATACGGTCAGCTTCTCGGTTTTCCGGAGATGATCGATGATCTGCCAGATCGCTTTTCTGGTTTTCGGGTCGAGTCCGGTGGTTGGTTCGTCCAGAATCAGGATTTTCGGATCGTGAAGGAGTGCCCGCGCGATGTCTGCTCTGCGGAGCTGCCCGCCGGAGAGCTTGCTCAGCGGTCTTCGGAGGATCGGATCGAGATCCAGAAAGGGAGAAAGTTCGGAGACCCTTTTTTTGAACTCTTCTCCGTGAATCCCGTAGAGGGCGGCGCGGCTTTTAAGGTTCTCCAGAACGGTGAACGGTCTGTCCAGAACGGATTTTTGAAACACGATGCCGATGGACCTGGAGATTTCGTTCATATGCTGGTCGATAGATTCCCCGAATATTTTTATCTCTCCGCTGTCTCTGGTCAGCTGACCGGAGAGCATATGGATGGTGGTGCTTTTTCCGGCGCCGTTTTCCCCTAGAAATGCGAAAAATTCTCCTTCTTTTACTTCAAAACTGATATGATTCACGGCGGTAAGCTTATAGAAGGATTTGCTGAGATCCCGGATTTCAATGGCAGGCTGAGCAAGCGGTGAAGTATCCATGTTTTTCCTCATTTTCGAATGGATTCGCGCAGAACAGATTTAGTATATGCTGATTATATCAGATCCGTACAGGCCGGACATCGTCTTTCGTTTCGATTTTACATCAATTAACATAAAATTTCGGGTGTCAAAGGTCACCCTGCAAAGGGCACACAGCGCGCGGGACGAAGGTTTATCCTGCGCAGGACACTAAGCGAAGGATCAGCGCTGGCCGCGTATATTCAGCTGAAAGGTTGTGTTTTCATGGGTTCTGCGGTATCCTCTCTGTAGGAATAATCTGCCGGAATTATTTTCGATATGCAAAGGAATGGATAAAGAGGACATTTCGGCGGGTCCGTCTGGAGGTGACTCCGGCAGGTTTCTGTCGATTGTGAAAAATAAAAACAAGCGGAGGGAAAACATGAAGAAAGGTTTTGGAGATACAATAAGCGGAAGGATGCGCTGGCTTCATCAAATGCGCCGAACGCAGCGGGCACATCGGACATGCGGGGCAGGTCGGTTTTTCGGAAAGTTTTTGTGTTTGGCATTTGCGGCGCTGATCGGAGCAGCAGGGGCTGCTTCGCCATCATTTGCGCTTTCACAGGGCAGCATTGCTGTGAATACGGGAGACCGTGCGCAGATTCTTTATCATTTAATTATTCTTGTGATCGCGGTCATCCTTTTGATCGTTCTTCTAATGAAGATGAGGAAGGATAAGAAGGGGTCCGACAAGGGGAAACACAGTAAATAACCGGAACCGGACCGCGCGGCGAGGAGCCGCGCTTTTTCTTTTTGAGGCGCCAGATTCTGCGGAGCCGGGAAATGGCTTCACTTGTTCCCGTGAATCCTGATAGTTGGGGGCCTGATTCCAAGACTCAGGGGAATTGAAGCACCTGTCCCTGCAGACCCGGGAAATCTGCGAATGTGATCAAATCAACATAAAACCGGTATATTTTCTATACAGAATCATCAAAGGCATGCGATGGAAATGCCATACGGATGCCACGATCCACTGGTATAGTAACGGTAACGAAGCGTAAAGGAGCGCTTCCGGGGAACTTCCGCGCAGCCGGGAGGATCGTCATCGTCCGGTTCTCAGAGCGCAAGCGGATCCGGGAGCGGCATGAACCGGATCCTGATTTACAACTCAACGCTGGAGAGTACGAACAACGCGATCTCCGGGTCGGATCCGATCAAGAACGGTGTTATTCTTTACCAGTCGACGTCGGGCGATGCTGACACCGCGTCCGGGGAGACGGCGGATTTCGAAGCCGTGAACTCCACGCTGAAGACAAATATTTCGGACGGCGCGATGTTCTATGTCACGAATACGAACGCGAAAGTGGTTCTGGAAAACACGAAGCTTGATTTTGACAGCGACAACGTCAATCTGATCACCGCATCCGGAAATTCCTTCAACAACTGGGGAAGCAGCGGAAGCAACGGAGGGACTTTGTCTTTCCTCGCGAAGAATGAGACGCTGGCCGGGAACGTTTACACGGATTCGATCAGCAGCGTTTCGATGTATCTCACGAAGAATTCGACCTGAACCGGAAAACAGACGGAGAGTCGAATACATCGGTCTCTCTGACAAGGGGCTCCAAGTGGGTCGTTACAGGGGACTGCACGGTGAAATCGCTGAGTGCGGCGAAGGGTTCGAAGATTGTGGATAAGGACGGAAAAACCGTGACGATCGTCGCGAATGGAAAGACCGTCGTCAAAGGAACCAGCAGCATTACGGTTACGGTAACGGATTCCTACAGCACGCAGGTTTCGGTTCCGTCTTCGGCGAAGTCGACCGGAAAAGCGCTCAGCCGTACAGCGTTTGATAAGTACTACGGCACATCGACCGCGTTCGGAACGAACGATGGAGAAAAAAACGGAAGCAGCAAGTAAGCGGCTTTCCGTTTATAGATAGAGGGGTATACGGCAGAGGAGATCTTCGTGCGGCAGAGTCAGCCGCGAGCGGGATTCCCTCTGTTTCTTTTTTGTTTTTTCCGGTTTTGTGCATTTCACTGAATGGGGAATTTTGACAACCGATGGGCGCGCACGTACAATAGACTTGCCGGGAGACCGAAGCGGTTTCGGTACCCGGCTGGGTATCTTTGTCAAAGAGAATAAGAAAGGGGGAACCCAATGGCAATATTACTTACAGGCGCGGCAGGCTTTATCGGATCGCATACGGCGGTTGAGCTTCTTAACGCGGGGAAGGAGATCGTCGTCGCGGATAATCTTTCGAACGCGGAGGAAACGGCGGTTGAGAATATCCGGAAGATCACGGGAAAGGATTTTCCGTTCTATAAGGCCGACATCATGGATGAAAACGCGATGGACCGGGTATTCGAAGAGCAGGATATTCAGTCGGTCATCCATTTCGCAGGCTATAAGGCGGTAGGAGAATCGGTGGAGAAGCCGATTATGTACTATGAGAACAATCTGGGAACAACCATTTCGCTTCTTAAGTCCATGCGTAAATTTGGCTGCAGCCGCATTATTTTCAGCTCCTCCGCGACGGTATACGGCGACCGGAATCCGATTCCGTACCGGGAGGATATGCAGACGGGCATCGGCATCACAAATCCCTATGGCTGGACCAAGTACATGATCGAGCGGATTCTGACAGACGCGGCAGCGGCGGATCCGGATCTTTCGGTTGTTCTTCTCCGGTATTTCAACCCGATCGGCGCGCATGAGAGCGGCCTGATCGGAGAGAAGCCGAACGGAATTCCGAACAATCTGATGCCGTATATCACGCAGACCGCTGCTGGAATTCGTGAAAAGCTCACGATTTTCGGAAATGACTATCCGACGGAGGATGGAACGTGCGAGCGGGACTTCATTCATGTCGTGGATCTTGCGAAAGGACATCTTGCGGCGTGCGAATATGCGGACGAGCATAAGGGAACAGAGATTTTCAATCTCGGAACCGGTCATCCGGTCAGCGTGCTGGAGCTTGTGAACGCGTTTATCCGGGCGAACGGAGTGGACGTCCCGTATACATTCGGACCGCGCCGGGAGGGCGATCTTCCGGCTTACTATGCGGATGCTACGAAAGCGAAGGAAGTGCTTGGCTGGGAAGCGGAGAAAACGATCGAGGATATGTGCCGGGATTCCTGGCGCTGGGAATGCCACTGCCGGAGCCTTTCGGAAGAATAAAGCAGCGAAAGAGGGAACATGCATCATATATTAAATAAGAAAACCAGTACGCTGGTTTTGATTCTCGCGGCAGTTTCCGCGGGGATCTACGCGCTTCAGATTCTGTTTTTCCACGATCCCGGGACGACGTTCTTCTATATTTTTCAGGATCTAGCGTTCATCCCGATCAGCATCGCGATCACGACGGTTGTAGTCGGATCCATCATGGATGAGCGTTCCAAGAGAGACAGCCGGGCAAAGACGCGCATGCTTATGGGGACCTTTTTCAGCGGCATCGGCGCGAAGCTGATGGTTGTTCTTCTCCGTGCGGCGGATCATACGATTGCCGCTAAGGACGCGATGGCGTCCTGCTATTCGCGGGTGCCGGAGGAAGAACGGATTGAACGGATCAGGCAGACGGATTTCAATATTACATTGGATCAGGAAACCTATGACCAGACGCGGGAGCTTCTGGAGGGCTGGGAAACCGAGCTTATGATTCTAAGCTCGAATCCGCTTCTTCTTGAGCATGAGACATTCACGGAGCTTCTGTTCGGACTTTTTCAACTGATGGATGAATTCCGTCTTCGGGGCAATTACGAGAACCTGAACGAAGATGCGGTTTCTCATATGGGCGAGGACTTTTCGAGGGTGCTCCGCCTTCTTCTTCTCTGCGCGTTCGAGAACCGGAAATACACGCAGGAGAATTTTCCGGTTTTCTATCGGGATGCGGCAGCGAAGATCAAAACACGCGGAGGCATTGAAAATGAGGATTAATCGCCTATTTACGATATACTTCAGCCCCTGTGGGAGCACGAAAGCTGTGACTGAGGCCGCAGCGAGCCAGCTGGCTTTGGGAAGGGACTGCGAAGAGGAAACGATTGACTTCACGCTTCCTTCTGCGCGGAGCGGGAAGACGGAGGCGGTTTGTGACGAAAGTCCTGACGCGGTTTGGGTAGAAAACCCGGAGAAGGTTCCGAGCAGAATCCCAGAGGCAGTTCAAGACGGAGCCCCGGATTTTCCGAAATGGAAATTTACGGATACGGATCTCGTCGTATTTGGGATGCCGACCTACGCGGGTCGGATTCCGAATAAAATGCTTCCCTTTGTCGAAAAGGCATTTCGGGGGAAGAATACGCCGCTTGCCGCGATGGTCACTTTTGGAAACCGGAATTATGACAGCTCTCTGACCGAGCTGACTTCGGTGCTCGAAAAGAACGGCTTTCATACGGTAGGCGCGATGGCGGAGGCAAGCCGCCATGCATTTTCCAAGGAACTGGCGGAGGAACGTCCGGATGAAGAGGATTATTCGAAGATCCGATCCTTCGCTTCTGAAATTTCGGATCGAATTGAGAAAGCGGAGTCGATTTCGGATTTCGGGCCCTGCGTCATTCCGGGAAGGGAAACGGTAAAGCCTTACTACGTTCCTCTTCAGGAAGACGGGGCGCCCGCAAAATTTCTTAAGGCGAAACCGGTCACGGATCCGTCCCGCTGCGTACGCTGCGGAGTCTGCGCCGGAGTCTGTCCGATGGGGGCGATTGACCGTGAGAATGTTTTTGAAACGCCCGGTACGTGCATAAAATGCCAGGCGTGCGTCCGGCGCTGCACGATGCATGCGAAGCGGTTCGAGGATCCGGCGTTTCTTTCGCATGTCCGGATGCTGGAGAAGAATTTTACGGAAAGAAAGGCTTCGGAAGCATTTTTCGCGCCGTTGAAACGATAAAGCAATATCTGAAGCGATAATTCAATTTACGGGAGGAACTGGGAATGTTCATGCAGGAGGAACGGGAGCAGGTTGTCTCCTATGGGAGAAAAATGAGCCAGGACCGGCTGACAGCCGGAACGAGCGGAAATATCAGCATCCTGGACCGGGAAAAAGGATATATGGCGATCAGCCCGTCCGGAATCGGATATTTTGATGTCCGCCCGGAGGATGTCGTGATCATGGATCTGGACGCGAATATCGTGGACGGAAACCGTAAGCCGTCCAGCGAATGGGCGCTTCATACCGCGTTCTATAAGAAGAGGGCGGACGCGGGCGCGGTTGTGCATACGCATTCGATATTCTGCACGACTTTGTCCGTTCTGGGAGAGCCGATCCGCCCGGTGCATTATATGATGGCGGACGCCGGCGTAAAAGAGATTCCTCTGGCTCCGTATGTGACGTTCGGAACGAAGGAATTAGCGGACGCGGCGATGCAGGCGATCGGCGGTTCGAAGGCCGTGCTTCTCGCGAATCATGGAATTATCGTCTGCGGGGAAAATATAGAGAGCGCGTACGGTCTTGCTGTGAATCTGGAATTTACCGCGGAGATTCAGTGGCGGGCGGAGGCCTGCGGTACGCCGCATGTGCTTACCGATTCTGAGATGGATGCCGCGCTTCTCAGGTTCCGGCATTACGGACAGCCGAAAGAGAAGCAGGAGAAATAGTCTTTATGTACCCATTTAAGCATTTACATATCTACTATACAATCAACTGCGGGATGTACGTGTACAGCGGGCATACGGGAATTCTGACGGACGGCATCAGCACCGGAGGGAAGGCCGGCATGTCGGATATGCCGCCGCAGGTTATTTCTTCGATGCGGAGCGGAACCGGGTTTTTCTCACATCTGAATGCCGTACTGTTTACACATGCGCATGAGGATCATTACGACCGGAAGCTTCTCGGGGACTTCCTCAGCTCTCCGTACGGAAAAAACGTGAAGTGCTACTGCCCCCGGCCAACGCCTTCCCGGGATCACCGCGTTCGGAATACCCTTTCTCCTCGTTTGATCGGCGAGGGCGTTTATTATGCGGAGGTCGGCGATTTCCGCATTCTGTTTATTGATACGCTCCATCAGGGGAAACAGTACCGTTCGGTGTACCACCAGTCGATTCTTCTGGAGAGCAGGGGCGAGACGGTTTTGTTTCTGGGAGATGGAGTTCTTAAGGAGAACGCGGCAAAGAATCTCCGTGCCTTTGTCCCTTCGGTCGATCAGGTATTTATCAACGCGCTCGGTCTTTCGGATCCGGGATTCCGGACGTTCTTCCGCATTGTTCCGGTGAGGGCGCTTCAGGTGTATCACGTCGCCCCGGAGGAGAAAGATATATACAACTACTACGCGGTCGCGAAATCCGCAGCCCGCAGGCTGGATCTTCCGAATCTAAGCTATAACCGCCTTCAGCCGATGAGTTGGCTGACGGAGCCCGCCGGCTGGACAAAGAACTGATGCCCTTTGAGTCAGAAGCGCTGGAATCCCCTCTCTTTACAGAGAATCTTTGGCGTGATACAACAAAAACATAATAAACATAATAGTGGTTTTGTGTTCGTGAGGAACTAGTTATGTTTGGCAGAAGAGGACGCACAATAAAACAACAGATCGTTTCGCTTTCCGTATTTTGCCATGGTTTCAGAAAATCGTGAGAGCAGGCATATTCTGCCCTTCTTCTAAAGGGCGGGGTATGTCTTTTTTTCTTAAACTGTGGGCACAGAGGAATTTACGGAAATGAAAGAAGGGATTTCATGAAAAAGTCGAAACGTTGGATGCAGGGATTCTGGCGCTAGCGATGGCGGCCATTTTCCTTCCTGCATCGGTTTTCGCGGCGGATCCGGCGAAAACCTCGGATTCGCAGAAATCGGCAGGTAATAATGGCCGAAGCAATCAGAGAAAACGATTGGTAATGGTATTCGGTTAAAATGACAGGACCTTTCCTGAGAACGGCTGAACGGTTCGTTTTCGGGAAAGGCCCTTGTTTTTATGGGAATCTACATTGTGAGAGAAACAAAGCCGCATGCTTACTTCGCATGCGGCTTGAAATACCTGCAATTCTTATATGGTTTGCAGCTCAATTCGTTTTTGGTTTTGGCTTATTCCGCAGGGTTGAATTTGGATTTCGGAACCTTGCAGATCGGGCAGCGCCATGTGTCCGGAAGCTTCTCGAACGGAGTTCCTGCCGGAATGCCGTTAGCCGGGTCGCCCTGCGCCGGATCATAAACATATCCGCAGATTGAGCAGACATATTTTCCGCCTCCGACGGGTTCCATATCTTCCTTTCCTTCTTCCTCTTCGACAACGCCGTTTACGTTTTTAATGAAATCCGCTCCGAATGCGCGGAGACGGTCGATCGCCTCCTGATCCGGCGCCCAGATTTCCTGAATGCCGTCGTTTACTATTTCAAAACCGCACGCCTTCAAAGCTTCGGTGATCTGCTTTACAGCGCCGCCGCTCCAGCCATAGCTTCCGAACGCGGCCGCCTTCTTATTCTTGAACCGAAGCCCCTTCATCATTCCGAGAAGACCGTCGATCGCGTATGAAAGTCCGTAGTTGATCGTCGGGCAGCCGACAAGAATCGCCTTCGAACGGAAAACCTGGGTCGTGATGTCGTTCTTATCGTCTTTCACCGCGTTCATGATGACGATGCGGACATCCGGATCCTGTTTCCGGATTCCTTCCGCAATGGCCTCCGCCATCTTTCTGGTGGAATTCCACATCGTATCATAGACGATCGTGATCTGATTCTCCTGATAAGCATCCGCCCATTTCAGGTATGTTTCCACGATCTGCGCCGGGTTATCCTTCCAGATGACGCCGTGGCTCGGGCAGATCATATCCAGCGGGAGATTCATCGCCAGAATTTCGTTGATCTTGTTTTTCACCTGTGTGCTGTACAGGTTCAGGATGTTCGTGTAATACTTCTGCGCTTCGTAATAGAGCGTTTCCTGATCCACCGCGTCATTGTACATGGATTCCGACGCGAGGTGCTGTCCGAAGCCGTCGTTCGAGAACAGAATATTTTCGCCGGACATGTATGTGAACATCGTATCCGGCCAGTGGAGCATTCTCGCTTCGATGAAGGTGAGCGTCGTGTCGCCGAGCTCCAGCGTGTCTCCGGTTTTCACATTGACAAAGTTCCAGTCCTGATGATACTGGCCGCGGATGATTTTTTCTCCGGCCGCGGTGCAGTAGATCGGGGTGTCCGGGATTTCGCGCATCAGCTCCGGAAGAGAACCGCTGTGGTCCACTTCGTTATGATTCATGACAATGTAGTCAATGTCCTTAAGATCGATTTCTTCCTTAAGGCGTGCGACGAATTCCTTGTCGAACGGCTTCCAGACCGTATCGATCAGAACATTCTTCTTGTCACGGATGAGGTACGCGTTATAGCTGCTGCCCTTACCGGTGGAAAGTTCATTTCCGTGAAAGTGCTTGAGCTCCCAGTCGACTTTTCCGACCCAGGTAACATGATCTGTAATTTTCTTACCCATTGGTTTAATCCTTTCTTCTTAGAGACAGAACAATTTTCAGGCCTTATTCTTTAATCGTTTATTAATTCTAATTGTACTCTACTAATTATACTTTTTTTACCCGAAAAAACTATAGAAAAACAAAAAAACGAAGTCACAAAAAAATCCCTCCGTGAGGAGGGGAATAAAATATAGTATAGCTTAGAAAAACTGAAGAGGTCAAAGTCAATCCGCTTTGTCTTCGTCCATCGATTCGAGCGAAGCAATGCGGACCGCAACTGTTAAGAGATGCATCGCGGTTTTAATTTCCGTGAGCTCCGCAAAAGACGGAGCGATGCGGATATTCCGGTTTTCCGGATCTTTCCCGTAAGGGAAGGTGGCGCCGGCTCCCGTCAGTTTGACACCGGCGTTATGGCAAAGCTCGACAACCCGGTCCGCAAGTCCCGGAAGTGTGTTAAAAGAGATGAAATAACCGCCCTTTGGACATGTCCAGTCGCCGATGCCGAGGCCGTCAAGACCTTCTTCCAGCATCTTCTCCGTAATTTCAAATTTCGGACGGAGAATCGACGCCTCCTTCAGCATATGGCGGCGGATCTTATTATGGCTGCTGAAGTAGCGCGCCTGCCGGATCTGATTGATCTTGTCCGTACAGATCATAGCATACTTCAAAAAAGATTCAATATCAATCCTGTTTGCAGGGGATGCTGCAACTCCTGCGATGCCTCCTCCCGGGAAGGACATCTTGCTGGTCGAACAGAATTCGTAGACGATGTCCGGATTTCCGGCCTTCTCAGCGATTTCCAGAATATCCGGATACTGACTGCTTTCGCTGGAATAAAGGACATGAACGACGTAGGCGTTATCCCAGAAAATACGGAAATCCTGCGCGGCCGGTTTTAAGTTCGCGAACTCTTCGATGACTTCGCGGCTGTATACGGTTCCGGTCGGGTTGGAGTAACGGGGAACGCACCAGATGCCCTTAACCGTGGGATCCTTTTCGACCCACTCTCTGATCTGATCCATGTCCGGGCCGTCCTCCAGCATCGGAATGCTGATCAGCTGGAATCCAAAATGTTCGGTCATGTTGAAATGACGGTCGTATCCCGGAACGACGCACAGGAATTTCCGATCCGGAATCTGTGACCATGGCTTCTCGCCCATGATTCCGTCCAGCATGCCATGCGTGATGATATCGTACATGATGGTAAGCGAGCTGTTTCCGCCGACAATGACGTTTTTCGGGTTTGTGTTCATAATGTCGCCGAGAAGCGTTTTCGCTTCCGGAATGCCGGTGAGAACACCGTAGTTCCGGCAGTCGGTTCCATCCGCCGTGTCCAGAGTGGATTTGGAATTCAGGATATCAAACATATCCATGGAAAGCTCCAACTGCTCGCGGTTCGGCTTGCCTCTGGACAGGTCGAGGTGAAGGTCTTCTGCACAAGCTTCTTTATATT
>JAQXNW010000153.1 GCA_029098205.1 Eubacteriales bacterium
ACATCTGGATGATCTTCATCAGATTTACGGCGAATCCTTCGTCCGGATACGCCAGACCTGGCAGATCGCAGACGCGGTCTCCGAGCTTCTGAAACGGTCTCTGGAGAAGCACCCGATGTGAGCGGGCAGTGTAAAGATGTAAAAAAGCCGGGGATTCCCCGTCGAGTCCCCGAAAAATTCAAATAAAATAAAGCAGCGGCCCTGCAGACCGGAATTTTTCCGCCTGTAAGGCCGCTTTATTACGTTTTCTGTAAAAACAATCCTGTCATATTAAACCAATTAAAACGAACCGGAGCCAGCTGCTTCCTCTTCGTTCTTCTTCGTCGCAGCATCCACGGCTGCGTCTTCATCCACCGTTGTCTGGATTCCCGCATTATGGATGGCATTCAGCGCAGCGTCCTTCACGGATTCCTTCACTTCGATGAAATAGATATCGCGGTCGATTTTTCCCTTAGCACCGAAATTTCTGGGATCCAGCATGCCGCCGCATCCGTTCGGAGAAACCGCATCCTGAAAATAGTGACCGGATTTTACCCCTTTGATTCCGTTCTCTTTCAGAACACGGAGGATCTGTTCCCAGGTCCCGCGGTCTTTTTTCTTGTAAATCGTTACCTTCTGTTCAAAAAGCCCCATAGTTTCTTCCTCTCCAATTTCTGAGCCCCGCTGATAGCGGAAGCACTCCCTCTTTTTTCATGAAAATTCTTTCCGAGTTCGAGGCTGCATATTACCGCTGAACGAGCTTTCTGTATTCTTCTACCTTCTCACACTTTGCCGCTGCATAGGAGCAGACCGGATTGATTTTCACACCGGCTTTCTCTGCCTCTTTCATGACTGAGTCCAGAAGCTTCGCTGCGATTCCCTGTCCGCCGTAGGCCGGATCCACAATCGTATGCGTAATCGTCCACATGCCCGGCTCTGCCGCAACATCGCACTCTCCGATTACCTTATCCCCGTCCAGCGCTGCAGAGCGGCTTTCTTCCTTTCGAAATTCAATACGAACTGCCATAAACTGTTCCTCCCCGCTTCGATCCTTCTGTTCCGGACTTTTTTCTAAAGGAAATTCTTTCCGTAGTCGAATTCGCCTTTTTCCTTTGTCGCCTCGTCGATAGTATATTTACCCCGTTCCAGTGCAATAATACCACTCCGGGCAACTTCAATTACGCCATAGTCCTCCAGAAGCTCCAGCATCGCTTCCGCTTTCTTCTCATCCCCGATCACGGAGACGGTCAAAGTTTCCTTCGATACATCGATGATCGAGCCTCGGAACACATTCACGACCTGCATAATGTCGCTTCTGGCGGAGGCGGAATCCGCTTTCACCTTAATCAGCGCGAGCTCCCGGCGGATCGACCGCTCCGGAGGAAGCACCTTCACAGAGATAACCGGCATCATCTTCATAAGAAGATTCGCGAGAAGGTCCTTTTTCTGCTCATCTGCAAGCACCTCCACGGTAATGCGCGTCACATCATCCCGTGTCGTTCTTCCGGCTGTAATGGACTCGATGTTGAATCCGGTTCTGGCAAACAGTCTGGAGATCTGCGAAAGGACGCCCGGCTGGTTGCTGACCAGTACGGAAAATGTAAATAATTTTTCTTCTGCCATGACGTTCCTCCTCTAGTCCACCAGGAAATCCGTGATTTTCTTTCCGCCGGCGACCATTGGCCGCACCATCTCCGTCGGAGAAATCTCACAGTCTACAACATATCCGAGGCCCTGTTTCTGCATTTCAAACGCATCCCGGATCGCCTCTTCCAGCTCCGCAACATTGGAAACCCGGCGGGCTCCCAGACCATACGCCTTCGCGAGCTTGACAAAGTCCGGTCCCCGGTCAAGCACGGTTTCCGACAGCCGTCCGTCGTAAATCAGTGTCTGCCACTGCGCCACCATGCCGAGACGGCGGTTATCCAGAATAAACGTTGTGATCGGCGTTCTGTAATGTTCCTCCGTCGCAAGCTCATTGCAGTTCATCCGGAATGAGCCGTCTCCGGTCATATGGATGACATTTTTATCCGGATTCCCGACCTTCGCGCCGATTGCGGCTCCGAGACCGAACCCCATCGCGCCGAATCCGCCCGATGTCAGAAGCTGTCCGGGGTAGCTGAAATGGAAATGCTGAATCGACCACATCTGATGCTGTCCGACGTCGGTTGCGACAATCGTATCCTCCGGCGACATGCGGGATATCGTTTCCGTAATCTGTCTGGGCGTAAGATATTCGCCTTCCGTATCATATTCTGTTTCTTTCGGGAATGAGAACACGTATTTCTTCCATTCCGAA
>JAQXNW010000154.1 GCA_029098205.1 Eubacteriales bacterium
ATCAGACGTGTCGCGAAAACCGTTAAAGGCGGCAAGAACATGCGCTTCAGCGTAATCGTTGTAGTCGGCGATCATGAAGGACATGTCGGAGTCGGCCTGGGCAAGGCGGTAGAGATCCCGGAAGCTGTAAGAAAAGCAACAGAAGACGCGAAGAAGGGCCTTATTTACGTTCCGATGGTAGGAACGAGTATCCCGCATGACAATATCGGCGAGTTCGGCGCAAGCCGCGTGCTCCTGATGAAAGCCCCGGAAGGAACGGGAGTTCTGGCGGGATCCTCCGCGCGTACCGTACTGGAAGCTGCGGGAATCCGTGATATCCGTGCGAAAAACGTTGGATCGAAGAATGCCGGAAATATCGCGCTTGCGACGATGGAAGGCCTTCGGACTCTCAAGACGGTAGAGCAGGTTGCTAAGCTGAGAGGCAAGAGCCCCGAAGAGATTATCGGATAGGAGGAACGCAGAATGGCTGGAAAGCTTAAAATTACTTTGACAAAGAGTACAATCGGCGCGAATCCAAGACAGAAGAAAGTTGTGGCTGCGCTGGGTCTTAAGAAGATGCATCAGACGGTTGAGCTGGCGGATACTCCGGAAACAAGAGGCGCCATCGCGAAGGTTTCGCATCTTCTGACAGTAGAAGAGAATTAAGGCAAGGAGGAAGGCGAATGAAACTTCATGAATTGAAAGCTCCTGCCGGTTCTTCGAGAAACCGCAAGAGAAAAGGAAGAGGAACCGCGACCGGACAGGGCAAGACCGGCGGCAGAGGAATGAACGGACAGAATTCCAGAAGCGGCGGCGGTGTACGGCTCGGGTTCGAAGGCGGACAGATGCCTTTGTACCGGCGTCTTCCGAAGAGAGGATTTACGAACATCTTCGGAACCGAATATGCGACGATTAATGTCGGCGATCTGAATAAGTTCGCGGAAGGTACGGAGATTACTCCGGAGCTTCTGAAGGACATGGGTCTTGTGAAGAAACTTCAGGACGGACTTAAGATTCTCGGAGACGGCGAACTGAACGTGAAGCTGACTGTTAAGGCGAACAAGTTCACGAAGACTGCGAAAGAGAAAATCGAAAAAGCCGGCGGCACGGCCGAGGTGATGTAAATGGAATTTTTGAAGACCGTTGCTGAGGCCTTAAAGGTCAAGGAAATTAAACGCAAGCTGATCTTTACGATTCTTATGCTCGTCGTATTCCGGATCGGCTCCAACATTTTGGTGCCGGGCGTGAACCGTACGACGCTGACGCAGCTGTTTTCGAACAGCAATCTGGGTCTGACTGAGCTGTTTAACCTGTTTTCAGGCGGTTCCTTCAGTAATTTCACTGTGTTTGCGCTTGGCGTGACGCCATATATCACGGCAAGCATTATCGTTCAGCTTCTGACGGTCGCGTTCCCGTATTTCGAAAATCTTGCGAAAGAAGGAATGGAAGGCCGGAAGAAGATGAACCAGATCATGCGTTACATGTCTGTTGTTCTGGCTTTGATCCAGGCATTCGGACTTACATACGGGCTTTTCCGCAGAGCGCTGATCAATCAGAACTGGGTGGTGTACATCTCCATTACGCTGATTCTTACCGCAGGAGCGACTTTCCTGATGTGGCTGGGAGAGCAGATCAATGAGCATGGTGTCGGAAATGGCATTTCGCTCCTGATCTTCGGCGGGATCGTATCCCGTCTCCCGTCCCAGATCGGTGAAATTCATCAGAGAGTTTCCGAAGGCGGAACTTCTCCGGTTACGGTTGCCATCCTGATTCTTATCGCTCTTGTGGTTGTTGTCGCGATCATCGCGGTGCAGCAGGGCGAAAGAAGAATCCCGGTGCAGTACGCGAAGCGGGTTGTCGGAAGAAAGATGTACGGCGGACAGTCGACGCATATTCCGCTGAAAGTCAATCAGGCGGGCGTTATGCCGATCATCTTCGCTTTGTCGATTTTGCAGTTCCCGCTGATCATCACCTATTTCTTCCCCGGAACAAAGTTCCAGGAATTTGTTGAAAAATATCTGTCTCTGGCGGGAAGCCCCGGTGTATGGATTTACGCAGTGCTGAACGTAATTCTGATTATTGCGTTTAACTTTTTCTATACTGCGATTACGTTCAATCCGATGGAAATCGCGGACAGCATGAAGCAGAACGGCGGATATATCCCGGGCATTCGTCCGGGAAGAGCGACGGTTGAGTACCTTTCCGGCGTTATGTCGAGAGTGTCGATCGTCGGCGCTATTTTCCTCGCTGTTATTGCCACGATTCCGACGCTGGTTTCAGAGTATTCGGGTCTTCAGATCAGTTTCGGAGGAACTTCGATTCTGATCATGGTCGGTGTCGCGCTGGATACGATGCAGCAGATTCAAAACCAGATGCTGATGAGAAATTATAAAGGTTTCCTGAAATAATCAAGGCAGAATGGGAGATGAAAAAATGATCCGCACAATTTTACTTGGGCCGCCGGGCGCCGGCAAAGGCACGCAGGCTGCGAAAATGGTCGAACAGTATCATATTCCTCACATTTCGACCGGTGACATCTTCCGTGAAAATATCAAGAACGGAACAGAGCTGGGAAAAAGAGCGAAAGAATATATGGACCGTGGTGAGCTGGTTCCGGACGATCTTGTCATTGAGATCGCGACTGACCGTCTTACAAAGGACGACTGCAAGGATGGATTCATCCTGGACGGTTTTCCGAGAACCGTGCATCAGGCGGAGGAGCTGGACAAGTTCCTTGCCGGACGCGGGGAAAAGCTTAGTGTGGTTATCAATCTGGAAGTCGGCGATGAAGAGCTGATGAAGCGGCTGACCGGAAGACGCGTCTGCAAAAAATGCGGAGCGAGCTACCACATTGTGAATATGCCTCCTAAGAAAGAAGGCATCTGCGACGTCTGCGGAGGAGAGCTCATCCAGAGAGCCGATGATAACGAAGAGACGGCGCGGAACCGGATCCGCGTATATGATGAGCAGACGAAACCGCTGATCGACTATTACGAGAAAGCGGGCATCATTGCGAATATCAACGGAGAGAAGGGTCTTGAGAATACATTCTCCGAGATCCGGAAAGCCTTGGAGGCGTAGTCGATGATCATCATCAAGTCGCAGGAAGAAATTGAGCTGATGCGGAAAGCGGGGCGTGTGAACGTCGCGCTTTTCGACGGACTGAAGGACTATATCAAACCGGGAATTACGACGAAGGATATCGACGATTTCGCGGAAGAAATCTGCCGGTCGATGGGCGCCCGTGCGGCGGAAAAAGGCTACGGCGGGTTTCCGGCCAGCGTATGCGCGTCTGTGAATGATGAAATTGTTCACGGAATTCCGAGCAAAGACCGGGTGCTCCAGGACGGAGATATCATCAGCGTTGATTTTGTCGCGGAGCTGGGCGGATATATGGCGGATTCCTGCCGGACGTTCGCCGTCGGAAACATCAGCGATACCGCGAGGCATCTGATGGACACAGCGGAGAAGGCTTTCTTCGAAGGCATCAAATTCGCGAAGGAAGGTTATCGGCTGTATGATCTCTCTCACAGAGTGCAGGAAGTCGTGGAAGCAGAAGGCTTCGGAGTGATCCGGGACTATACGGGGCACGGAATCGGGCAGGAAATGCACGAGGATCCGGCCGTGCCGAATTACGGCAGAGCCGGAAGAGGACCGAGACTGCAGAAGGGAATGACACTGGCTGTGGAGCCGATGATCGTGGAAAAATCGTATCTAACGGAGACGCTTTCCAATGACTGGACTGTGATTACACGGGACGGGGGACTTGCGGCGCATTATGAAAATACGATTGCGGTTACAGACGGCGAAGCGGATATTCTTACGATATAGAGAGGTACAGCGGATGGCGAAGAAAGACGTCATTGAGGTAGTCGGAACCGTTGTGGACGCGCAGCCGAATGCGATGTTCAAGGTTAAACTGGAGAACGATTTCGAAGTATTGGCTACCATTTCCGGAAAAATCCGAATGAATTATATCCGTATCCTTCCGGGAGACAAGGTAAAGGTGGAGCTTTCCCCTTATGACCTGACCCGGGGACGGATTACTTGGAGAGAAAGAGGCTAACGCCAGAAATACGGGAGGTGCACGATGAAGGTTAGAGCGTCGGTTAAACCGATCTGCGAAAAGTGCAAGGTTATCAAAAGACATGGCAAAGTCATGGTAATTTGTGAGAATCCGAAGCATAAGCAGAGACAGGGCTAAAAATAGTATTGCCAAGAAAATATAAGTATGCTATAATAACTCAGTTACGCCACGAAAGAACATTTCCTGTGACGCAGCTGAGTTTTTAGAGTCTGTGGAACCGGGTCCATAAGACGAAACGTAAAACATAAGAACGCCTGTCTATATCACTCCCGGAGATGTGACGGAAGATAGGAGAAGGAGAGAAGCATATGGCTCGTATCGCCGGTGTCGATCTGCCTAGAGAGAAGAGAGTGGAAATAGGACTTACCTATATCTACGGAATCGGCAGAACATCAGCAAAGAAGATCCTTGCGGAAGCCGGAGTGGATCCGGATACAAGGGTCAAGGACCTCACCGAGACAGAGGCAGGAAACATCCGTAAGATCATCGATAATGAATACATGGTAGAAGGTGATCTTCGCAGAGAGGTTTCCATGAACATCAAGCGTCTGATGGAAATCGGAAGCTATCGCGGCATCAGACACAGAAGAGGACTGCCGGTAAGAGGGCAGCAGACCAAGACAAACGCGAGAACCCGTAAGGGGCCGAAGAAAACGGTCGGAAGAAAAAAGAAGGAAGTGAGGTAACATGGCTAAGGGTCAGAAGAAAGCTGTCAGAAAGAAAAAAGTACAGCGTAAGAACATTTCTAAGGGCCAGGCTCACATCCAGTCCACTTTTAATAATACATTGGTAACCCTGACAGATATGGAAGGCAACGCGCTTTCCTGGTCCAGCGCCGGCTCTCTGGGATTCAGAGGATCCAAGAAATCTACGCCGTTCGCTGCGCAGATGGCTGCGGAAACCGCAAGCAAGGCAGCGATGGAGCACGGTCTTAAAACAGTAGAAGTTTACGTAAAGGGACCGGGTTCCGGAAGAGAAGCTGCGATCCGTGCACTGCAGGCGGCAGGTCTTGAAGTCACAATGATTAAGGACATTACGCCGATTCCGCATAACGGATGCCGTCCGCCTAAGAGAAGAAGAGTCTGATAGGGAGGGAATAACATGGCAGTAAATAAAGATCCTATTCTTAAGAGATGCAGATCCCTGGATATCGATCCTTCGCATCTTGGCGTATTTAAGGAGTCCAAGAGAACACCGAACCGCCGCCGCGGAAAGATGAGTGAATACGGCATTCAGCTTCGTGAGAAGCAGAGAGCGAAATTCATCTATGGCGTTCTGGAGAAGCAGTTCCGGACTGTTTTTGAGAAAGCAGAGAAGAAGCCGGGCATCACGGGTGAAAATCTTCTGATCATGCTCGAGACCAGACTGGATAACGTTGTATACAGAATGGGTCTCGCGACGACAAGAAGAGAAGCCCGTCAGCTGGTTGTACACGGGCATTATCTGGTAAACGGAAAGAAAGTAAACATTCCTTCCTACACAGTTAAGCCGGGCGACATCATCAAAGTAAAAGAGAAGAGCCAGAGCTCCCCGAAATTCAAGGAAATCAAGGAGATGCAGGTTGCGGTTCCTTCCTGGATGACGGCTGACAGCGAGAAGCTGGAAGGCAAAATCCTGAAACTTCCTGAGAGAGCGGATATCGACACTCCGATTGAGGAGCATCTGATCGTCGAGCTGTACTCCAAATAAGGAATTCCTCTATCTGAGGGCATACCGCCTGCGGCAGTTATTCGCGGAGGCTTTGTCCTCAGCGTTAAAGCAGGATTTTCTTATCGGAAGTTAGGAGGTATTTTTCCGTGATTGAGATTGAAAAGCCAACAATCAGCAAAGAAATCAGCGATGACGGCAAGTACGGAAAGTTCATTGTAGAACCTCTGGAGAGAGGATACGGCACAACCCTGGGAAATGCGATGAGAAGAATTCTTCTCAGTTCTCTTCCGGGAGCCGCGGTTACGTCGGTGAAAATCGACGGCGTTCTTCATGAGTTCTCAACCATTCCGGGTGTAAAAGAAGACGTAACGGAAATTATCCTGAACCTTAAGCGGCTCGCGATCAAACTTCATGGCGATGAAGACAAGATGGTATTTATCCATGCGGAGGGTCCGAAGGAAGTAACGGCAGCGGATATCGAAGGAGATTCCGATGTCGAGATCTTCAATCCGGATCTTCTGATCGCCACCCTGGAGGAAGGCGCGGAGCTGAACATGGAAATCAGTATTTCCAAGGGCCGCGGATATGTACCGGCGGATCAGAACAAGAACGCCTCTCTGCAGGCGATTCCGGTTGATTCGATTTACACACCGGTTAAGAAAGTCAATTTCACGATTGAAAATACGAGAGTCGGACAGGTTACGGACTATGACCGTCTGATTCTTGAGATCTGGACGAACGGAGCGATTACCCCGGAAGAGGGCGTGTCGATCGGCGCGAAGATCATGGAAGAACATCTGAACCTCTTTATCGGTCTTAACGATATGGCTGACCACATGGAAATCATGGTGGAGAAGGAAGAGGATCAGAAGGAGAAAGCTCTGGAGATGACCATCGAAGAGCTGGAACTGTCCGTACGTTCCTATAACTGTCTGAAGAGAGCGAACATCAATACGGTGGAAGAGCTCACAGAGAAGACGGAAGAGGATATGATGAAGTTCCGCAACCTTGGAAAGAAATCTCTGGAAGAAGTCAAGAACAAACTGGGCGAATTGGGGCTGGGTCTTAAGCCGAGCGACGAATAGCCGCTGGGACGAAGGACGCTCTTCCTAATTCACAGCAGGAAGGAGAGCAGAAATGCCTGGATATAGAAAGCTTGGCAGAAATTCCGCGCAGAGAGAGGCGATGCTGAGAAACCTCGTCACCGATCTCCTCAGAGAAGGACGGATTTCTACCACGGATGCAAGAGCGAAAGAAGCCAGAAGACAGGCCGAGAAGATGATTACTCTCGGCAAGCGCGGAGATCTTCATGCGAGAAGACAGGCGCTGGCTTATATTTACGATGAGGGCGTTGTTGCGAAGCTCTTCGACGAAATTGCGCCGAAGTATGCGGACCGGAACGGCGGATACACAAGAATTCTGAAGCTTGGTCCCCGCCGCGGAGATGACGCGGAAGTCGTATTCCTCGAGCTTGTATAATTAAAAAGAAATGCGAAAAAATAACCTGCCGGCGGGCTATGCCGTGCAGGTTATTTTTTTGCGCACGATGCTGTGCGTTTCCGAACTGTGTTACTCCGGAATTCCGGGCCAATCCAAAAAGAAGTGAAGAATAACGGCCGGCGATGTGTTAAAATATATCCAGTTTCACAGTGCGTATAGAAAAAGAGAAGGGAGTCATCTCCATGAGTGGAAAGAAACGTAACCGCTGGGAAGGCGCGCTGCTGGTTCTGGTTGTGCTCTTTTTGATTTCCAGTCAGCCGGTCTTCCTCATTCCGATTGCGCTGATCGGAATTGCGGAGCTGCTTTCTTACAGGGCACTTCAGGCGGCGGATAATCCGGCTTTTAAGATTACAGCGCCGGATCAGATATAGGAAGAAGAATCTTTTGACGCGGACTTTTCGGTCGATGGCATCGGGAAGGGACCGATATCCGGAGAATTCCGCGCATCGGTTGCCAATCAGTTTACCGGCGAGAATGTCATTATGCCGGGAGAATTCAAAACAAGACTTTTCGGAGCGCCGAAGACAGAGCTTTCGATTTCCGAAACACGCTTCGGATGGATCCGCGTGAAAGCTTCGGAAATGCAGCTTTCGGATCTGTTCGTCCGTAAGAAAGCGAAGGTGAAGGCGGCCGATCCGAAAGAGATTTTTGTAAGCCCGAAGCTTGGAAAAACCGTGCTTCCAAAGCGCATTGCAAAAGAAGAAAACGTGCTGGTTCTCTTTGATAATATTCTGCCGGAGTCTTTGTTCGTGACCCCGAAGCAGAAAGAGAATATGGCGAATCTGTTTTTTTCGATTATAAACGAAATGCTGCAGCAGGGATATTCCCCTTCGGCCGCATGGATGGCCGACGGAGGACTTGCCGTGATCCGGCCGGTTCAGAATGAATCGGATCTTTTGGATGCGGAGAAAGCCCTCGCGGGGCAGGGCTTCGTAACATCGGATTCGGATGAATCTTCGATCGGTATGTTCCTTCGGAGCATGAATATAGAAATGTATAACCGGTTCTGTTTTGTCTCTTACGGAGACGATCGGGACATTGAGTCGCTGCGCGCGAAGGGCGGGACTACCGTTTACCGCGTAAGCGCGGATCCGGGTCAGACCCCGGGAAAGGATCAGGAAGATGAAGAGTGATCAGGTAAGAAAAGGAACGCAGCAGGCGCCGCACCGTTCGCTGTTCCGCGCGTTAGGGATGACGGATGAAGAGATGGAAAGACCGCTTGTCGGTGTTGTGAACGGATATTCGGAAATTGTTCCGGGTCACATGAATCTGGATAAGATTACCGAAGCGGTTAAGAAGGGTGTCTATCTTGGCGGCGGAACACCGGTAGAGGTTCCGGCGATCGCGGTTTGCGACGGAATTGCCATGGGACATGTCGGCATGAAATATTCGCTGGTTTCCCGGGAACTTATCGCGGATTCGATCGAAACGCTCGCGATCGCGCATCAGTTCGACGCGCTCGTCCTGATTCCGAACTGCGACAAGACGGTTCCGGGCATGCTGATGGCTGCGGGGCGGCTGAATATACCGACGGTTGTTGTCAGCGGAGGTCCGATGCTGGCAGGGCATATTCATGATGGGAAGACAAGCCTTTCCACAATGTTTGAAGCGGTCGGCATGTATACGGCTGGCACGATCGATGCGGATGAGCTGTATGAATACGAATGCAAGGCATGTCCGACCTGCGGATCCTGCTCCGGTATGTTCACCGCGAACTCGATGAACTGCCTGACAGAGGTTCTCGGAATGGGACTGGAAGGAAACGGAACGATTCCGGCGGTTTATTCAGAGCGCATCATTCTCGCGAAGAAAGCGGGAATGGCGGTTATGGACATGTACCGGAAGAATATTCTTCCGCGGGACATCATGACAGAGGCGGCGTTCAGAAACGCTTTGACGGTGGACATGGCGCTTGGCTGCTCTACGAATACGATGCTTCATATCCCTGCGATCGCGCACGAGGTCGGCATTACGATCGACATCGCGGTTGCGAATGAGCTCAGCAAGAAGACACCGAATATCTGCCACCTCGCGCCGGCCGGCAATCATTACATGGAAGAGCTGTATGATGCGGGCGGCATTTACGCAGTTATGAATGAGCTTGCGGAAGCGGGACTTCTGGACACCAGCCTTCCGACCGTAACCGGAAAGACCGTCGGAGAGAATATCAAAGGTCATACAGTGAAGAATCCGGAGGTCATTCGTCCTTTGGATCATCCGTACAGCAAGACCGGCGGCATGGCGGTTCTGAAGGGAAATATCGCGCCGGACGGAAGCGTTGTAAAGCGTTCTGCCGTTGCGGAGTCCATGATGGTGCATGAAGGACCGGCCCGCGTATTTGATGACGAGGAATCCGCGATCGACGCGATCAAAGGCGGAAAGATCGAGCCGGGCGATGTGGTCGTCATCCGCTATGAGGGTCCGAAGGGAGGCCCGGGAATGCGCGAAATGCTGAATCCGACTTCGGCGATTACCGGAATGGGACTTGGCGAAAGTGTCGCGCTGATTACGGATGGCCGTTTCTCTGGCGCGTCCCGCGGAGCGTCCATCGGTCATATTTCGCCGGAGGCTGCGGTAGGCGGTCCGATTGCGCTTATCGAAGAAGGCGATATTATCCAGATTGATATCCCGAATCATACGCTGAACGTAAAGGTATCGGACGAGGAGCTTGCGAAACGGAAAGAAGCATGGAAACCGCGTACGCCGAAGATCACAACCGGATATCTGGCGCGGTATGCGGCGCAGGTAACGTCCGGAGATAAGGGCGCGGTGCTTGAAGTAAAATAAGCGGAAGAAAAATCCGCAAGGCACAGGCATAGAAGCAGCTTATGCAGAGAATATGAAATCGCGGGCGCGGAAAGTCACCAGAGGGCTTTCCGTGCTTGCTGTCTATGGAAACAGGAGGCTTTATGGCACTGGAAGATCTGAATAACCGGCAGCAGGAGGCCGTACGTACGACGGAAGGTCCTCTTCTGATTCTCGCAGGCGCGGGATCGGGGAAGACCAGCACGATGACGCATCGGATCGCTTACATGGTCGAGCAGGGGGTTGACCCGTACCATATCCTAGCGGTGACGTTTACCAATAAGGCCGCAAACGAGATGCGGAGCCGCGTTGAGGATCTGATCGGACGGATCGGACCGATGTGGATCATGACCTTTCATGCGATGTGCCTTCGGATTCTCCGGATCGACGCGGAGAAAGCCGGATACGATCCGAATTTCGTGATTTACGATACGCAGGATCAAAAGACCGCGGTCAGGAACATCCTGAAATCCAGCGGAATCAGCGACAAAGAATATAAGCCGCAGTACCTCCTCTCTGTCATCAGTGGATGCAAGGAACGGGAGCAGGATTCCGAGCAGTTTCGCGAGGTGAACCCGGAGACGCCGAGGGCGAAAGCGATCTATACTGTTTATTCGGCTTATGAAAAACTCCTCCGGGAAAACAACGCGATGGACTTTGACGACCTGCTTCTGAACGCGGTGAAGCTCCTGAAAAGCAATGCGGAGGTCCGGGAGAAATACCAGGAACGCTTTCAATATATCATGGTGGACGAGTACCAGGATACGAACCATATTCAGTATGAGCTCGTGAAAATACTGGCGGATAAATACCGGAATCTCTGTGTCGTGGGAGACGACGACCAGTGCATCTATGAGTGGCGCGGCGCGGATATCCGGAATATTCTTGATTTCGAGAAAGATTTCAAGGAAGCGAAGGTGATCAAGCTGGAGCAGAATTACCGGTCGACCGGAAACATTCTGGACGCCGCGTATTCTGTGATTCACAATAACAAGGGCCGGAAGAGCAAGCGTCTCTGGACGGAGAAGGAGGCAGGCGAGAAAATCCGCTATTATCGGGCGGACAGTGACCGTGAGGAAGCGGATTATACGGCGAGGCAGATCGGCCAGATGGTGAGAAACGGCCGGTCCTATGATGATTTTGCGATTCTGTACCGGACAAACGCGCAGTCGAGACTGTTTGAAGAGGCTTTGTCCCGGGCGGGAATTCCGTATCAGGTGCTTTCGGGCATGCGTTATTATGACCGGAAGGAGATCAAGGACGCTCTCGCGTATATGCGCCTTGTCGTAAATCCGGCGGATGATCTGTCGCTTCTTCGTATTATTAATGAACCGAAACGCGGCGTCGGGCCGAAAACCATCGAGAAGACGCAGGCCTTCGCGCAGGTCCGGGGCCAGAGCCTGTTTGAAGCGCTGGCGGATCCGGATGGAGAGGTTCTGGAATCTCTCCCAGGAAGATCCTATGATAAGGTGAAAGAGCTTGTTGAGACCGTCAAGGCGTGTCAGGAAGGCATGGACGGCGCTTCGGTATCGAAGATTTTCGATGTGCTTCTCACCAGGACCGGATATCTCCCGTCGCTTCAGAGTGAGCGGACGGTGGAAGCGGAAAGCCGGATCGAAAACCTGATGGAATTTAAGTCTGTCATCGCGGAGTACGAAAAGACAGCGGAAAATCCGACGATGCAGGAATTCATGGCGCAGATGGCGCTGGCCGCGGACGTCGATCAGTACGATGAGAGCGAGGAGAACGTCACGCTTATGACGCTCCACAGCGCGAAGGGGCTGGAATTTCCGGTCGTGTTTCTTCCGGGCATGGAAGACGGGCTTTTTCCGGGGACGCGCGCGTTTGACAGTGAAGCGGATATGGAAGAGGAACGGAGACTCTGCTATGTCGGAATGACGCGGGCAAAGGAGATCCTGTTCTTAAGCAGCGCGGAAGTCCGCACGCGCTATGGCCGGACGGAATATACGAAGGAATCGCAGTTCCTTTCGGAGATCGACCGGAAGGTTATGACCGGAGATGCCGTCTACGATTCCCATAAGAAGTCCGGATTCGGTCTGGATACAGGGAATATGGATGGGTACCGTACAAGACCCCAGAAGCCGTTCCGGAAGAGCGCTTTGAAACCGATTGACGCGCTTTCGTACGCGCAGCAGGAAACGGCAAAAACCGCCGAGGCGCCGAATCTTAAGGCCGGAGATAAAATTGAGCATAAAAAATTCGGGCAGGGCTTTGTCATCGATGTGAAGGGACAAATCGCGACGATTATGTTTGATACCGTCGGCGTGAAGAAGGTGGCCCTTGGCATCGCGCCGATCCGGAAAATCGGGTAGGGCGCCTCAGATATATAGAAGCTCATTTTGCGGGGAATACCCAGAAAGGACAGCGCAGAATGGAAGACAGGAAAGAACGGATCGATTGGCTGGTGAAGCGGCTGAATGACGCTTCCCGGGCGTATTATCAGGAAGCGGAGGAAATCATGCCGAACATCGAATACGATGCTCTGTATGATGAACTTCTTCAGTTAGAGAAAGAAACCGGCTATGTTCCGGATGACAGCCCTTCGCATAACGTCGGTTATGAGATCGTTTCCAAGCTTCCTAAGGAGAGGCATCCGTCCAGAATGCTTTCGCTGGATAAGACAAAGAGCCGGGAAGAGCTCCGGGACTGGCTGAAGGGCCGAGAGGGGCTTCTTTCGTGGAAGATGGACGGCCTTACGATCGTTCTGACCTACGACGGGGGGCGGCTTGTGAAGGCGCTGACCCGCGGGAACGGCGACGTCGGAGAGGTCATTACCAACAACGCGAAAGAATTTGAGAATGTTCCGGTTACGATTCCGTTCAAGGGGCATGCAGTTCTCCGCGGCGAGGCGGTGATCCGCTACAGCGACTTTGAAAAAATAAATGCCAGCATTCCGAACGCGGACGCGAAATACAAGAACCCCAGAAATCTCTGTTCGGGTTCTGTCCGTCAGCTTGATCCAGCCGTAACGAAGAAACGCCATGTTTATTTCATGGCGTTCACGCTGGTAGAGGCGGAGGGCGTGGATTTCCACGATCACAGGCATGAGCAGATGGACTGGATGAAAGAACAGGGCTTCGATGTCGTCTTCTATAAATTCGTGAACCCGGATAATATTCTGGATACGATCGAATGGTTCGCGCAGGAAATTGTCCATAATGACTTTCCGTCGGACGGACTGGTTCTTACGTACGAGGATATGGCCTACGGCCGTTCTCTCGGGACGACAGCGAAATATCCGCTGGATTCTCTGGCTTTTAAATGGGCGGATACGAAGGAGGAAACGACGCTTCGGAAAATCGAATGGAGCGCGTCCAGAACCGGACTCATCAATCCGGTCGCGGTATTCGATCCGGTGGAGCTTGAGGGAACGACAGTTTCCCGCGCTTCCGTTCATAATGTCAGTATCATGGAGCAGCTGGGCCTCGGGATCGGGGACCGGATTACCGTATATAAGGCGAATATGATCATTCCGCAGATCGCGGAGGATCTTACGCCTTCGGGAAACGTTGAGATTCCGTCCGTATGTCCGGTCTGCGGATGTCCAACAAAGCTGAAGGATGAAGAGGGCGTCCGGACGCTGTACTGTCTGAATCCGGACTGCGCCGCGAAGCAGATTAAGAGCTTCGCTTTGTTCGTGTCACGGAATGCGATGGATATCGAAGGACTCAGCGAGGAGACGATTGAAAAGCTGATCGATATCGGCGTCATTCATGATTTCGCGGATCTGTTCCGGTTCGATGAGTATCGGGACGCGGTTGTGGAGATGAAGGGATTCGGCGAAAAGTCGTTTGAGAATCTCCGGCAGTCGATTGAAGCCGCGAGGCGCCGTACGCCGGACCGGCTTCTTATGGGGCTCGGAATTCCGGGAATCGGTTCCGCGAATGCGCGTCTGATCGCGAAATTCTTCCATAATAAATGGGACCGGATGCGGGGAGCGACGAAAGAGGAGCTTCTTCAGATCGACGGCGTCGGAGACGTTCTGGCGGATGCTTATACCGCCTACTTTAAGGATCCGAAGAAGCAGAAGATTGTGGATGATCTGATGAATGTGCTGGAGCTTGATGAAACGGACGAAGCGGGAGATTCCTTCCTCGCTGGGAAAACGTTCGTTATTACCGGATCTCTTAACCATTATGAGAATCGGGATCAGCTGAAAGAAGAGCTGGAGAGCGCCGGCGCGAAGGTCGCGGGTTCCGTCAGCAGCCGGACGTCGTATCTGATCAATAACGATCTGACATCGGCAAGCGGGAAGAACAAGAAAGCGAAAGA
>JAQXNW010000155.1 GCA_029098205.1 Eubacteriales bacterium
TCGTAAAATGGGCAGCGAAGCTCCCGCCAGAGCTTGGAACACCGAAAGAGAATGAACAGCCCACCGCCTTTATCATTATTCTCCGAAAAGAACCTTTTAACGCGTTCGCCGACATCGATGCCGGAATCGCCGCGGATAAAATCTGCATGACCGCCTGGGAACATGGCTTCGGAAGCTGCATCTTAGGATCCATCCATGTAAAAAGGATTCAGCAGGTTCTGGATCTTCCGGAAGATGTAAAGCCGAGAATCGCGATCGCGCTTGGAAAGCCGGCGCATAAGAGCACCATTGTCGATGTCCCAGATTCCGGCGATCTTTCGTACTATCTGGATGAGAAACGGGATTATTACGTTCCGAAGAGAAGCTTTGATTCCATCGTAAAAATTTATTAATGTGTATGTGGCCGGAGATAAAGCAGACAGGTGAATCTCCGGCTTTTAAATAGTATATGCAGAAAAGAAGGGAAACGGTTATGCCACTGGATCCGGAAGTCCGTGAATTTTATAAAGAAAAAATCGAAAACCGGAGCTTTGAGCCTCCGACTTATGACATCCATATTCTTCGGTCCGGCGCTGACCGGACATTCAATGACAAGGCGGAGATCGAACCGATCTTCTGCTGGGAAGAACGGGTGATTGAGCGGATCCCGGATTCTGAAAGCGCCTTTCGAAAACCGAAGGACAAATCCGCCGGGATTCATGCGGATCCGATTCTCGATGATCTCTCCAGCCCGGACTTCCCGAATCTTACCGTCCGCATTTATTATCCGGACGAGTCGATGGGGCTTCCGGTCATTCTTTACTTTCACGGCGGCGGATTTATTCTTCATAATGTACGAAGCCACGACTCTCTGTGCCGCAAACTCGCAAATACATGGGAAGCGGTTGTCGTCTCCTGTGAATACAGGCTGGCGCCGGAATATCCATATCCTGCCGCAGTAGAGGACGGATGCGCGCTCTTTGACTGGGCAAAGATTCATGCGGAGGAAATCGGAGGAAACCCCGAATTCATCTATTTAAGTGGCGACAGCGCAGGCGCGTCAACCGCAGCCGCAGTCTCCAGAATGGCATGCATTACAGGATGCCAGGATCAGATCGCCGGACAGATTCTGTTCTACGGGACATATTCTGCGCAGGCGGGATCCAGGCACTCTATGGAAGAATTCGGCGGCGGAGATTACGTTCTTCCGAAAAAAATGGCGGACGGATTCGAAGGCATGTACCTCCCGGCGCATCCGGATCCAAACGACCCGTTCCTCTATCCAGCCTCCGGAAAAATCCCCGAAAATTATCCGTATACCCTGCTGATCCGCGGAGAATATGATCCTCTCAGGGATGAAAGTGTCGATTTTGCCCAGAAGCTTGATGAAGCCGGCGATCCGCACGATGAAATTCTGGCGGAAGGCATGATGCACGGCTTCCTTCTCTACTGGCATAAATTTTCAAAAGTACCGCTTATTCTGGAAGAAGCGGGACGCCTCCTGTCCCTTCGATAATTTTTCTCTAAGAAAATCTCTAAGAAAATATACCGCCGGAAAATGCATACAAACCAAATGCATTTCCCGGCGGTTTCTGATTTTTCCTGTTCTTTTCAGAATATCCGGAAAGCTTCATACGGCAACGCAGACAGCAGTTCTGCACCGGTCTTTTCCAGTCTTCCTAACAGCCCTTTTTCTCAGCCGAATCAGCCGAAATATTTCTTTCCGAGACGGTCAAACGCGTCCTTTGACCGGTGAATCATCCCATTGGATACACAGAAGCTGAGCCGTACGCATCCCGGACCCGCGAACGAGCTTCCCGGAACCATGATGATATTTTCTTCTTTTCCCGCCTGCACGAATTCCTTCTCATCGGAAACCGGCGACGTTACCCAGAGATAGAAGGCACCCTGCGGTTTTACAGCGGTAAAGCCGGCGCCTGTCACGATCTTGTACAGGTCCTCAGCATTCTTCTTGTAATAAGGAACATCCACCTGCGCATCCAAGCAGCGCTCTACCGCAAGCTGCATAAGCGACGGCGCGTTCACAGACCCTAACACACGATTGTTAATAGTCGCGGCCTCGATGAATTCCTCCGCGCCATCCGCCGAATCCGGAATCGCCACATATCCGATCCGCTCGCCCGGAAGGGACAGAGACTTACTGAACGAATAGGCGATCAAAGAGTTCTTATAGTACGCAGGCACGAACGGAACCTTCGCGTCCGTATAGACCAGCTCCCGGTACGGCTCATCCGAAATGAGATAGATCGGATGGCCGATTTCCTTCTCCTTCTCCTCAAGAACCTCAGCGATCATCTTGATCGTTTCCTCCGGATAGATCACGCCGGTCGGATTGTTCGGAGTATTAATGATGACTGCCTTTGTCCTATCTGTAATCCGGGAAGCGAACGTCTCTCTCTCCGGCAGGAATCCATTCTCCGGGTTCGGCGGAACAACGACCGTCTTTCCGTAATAATTCCGCACATAATTCGAATATTCGACGAAATACGGCGCGAATACAACAACCTCGTCGTCAATGTCCAATACCGTCTTAAGAAGAATATTCAGTCCGGAAGCCGCTCCGACAACCATGATGATATTATTCATTCCGTAGCTCGAACCGAAACGCTTATTCAGATTCTCCGCGATTTTCTCCCGTGTGCTCTCAAAGCCCGCGTTTGACATGTATCCATGCACTCTGTGCGGATCTTCGGTTTCCAGAACATCAATAATCGCCTTCTTCACTTCATCCGGCGGATAAAGGTTCGGATTTCCCAAACTGAAGTCATATACATTCTCCGCGCCGACTTTCTTGGCAAGCGCCTTTCCCTCTTCAAACATCGCACGGACAGCGGAATTTCCGCTGACAAGCGGCGCCATGGCTTTCGCGATCATATTTTCTAGCCTCCTGTATCATATTTATTCTTTTCATTGAAGAGAAAAGGTCTTCCCCTGTTCCAGCCTACGCGCCGGTTCTCTTCTTGAATTCACCCGAGTATTATATCATGAATTATTGCGGCTTGATGCTCCCGATGATAAAATATATTCAGTTTACACAATAAATCAGAAAGGATTTTCAATGAAGCAGACAGAACAGACCTACGTAATCGACGGGCAGACATACAGCCATGACCGGGATCAGTTAAAAAACAAAAAAAGAGTGATCGTGAAGGTCGGTTCTTCCTCCCTGGCGCATCCGGGCACGGATGAAATCGATCTGATCAAGATGGAGATTCTGGTCCGGGAGATCGCGGATCTCAGGAAACGCGGCATGGATGTCGTTCTGGTTTCATCCGGCGCTATGCTCGCCGGACGGCGTGCTTTGGGCTACCGGCACCGTCCGAAGGAAATGCGTGAAAAACAGGCCAGCGCGGCCGTCGGCCAGGCGCGGCTTATCATGATGTACCAGAAGCTTTTTTCGGAATACAGCGAAACATGCGCCCAGATCCTTCTGACAAAGCCGAACATCTTAAATCCGATTACGCGGAAGAACGCGCAGAATACCTTTGACGAACTTCTGCGGATGCACGTGATCCCTGTCGTAAATGAAAACGACACGGTTGCGGTATCCGAATTTTACCAGGTGCCGCTTCTCGTAGAAAACGACACTCTCGCCGCAGTACTCGCGACAATGATTCACGCGGATCTCGTCATCCTTCTTTCCGACATTGACGGACTCTATACGGATGATCCGAAGAAATCTAAGGACGCCGAATTTATCCCGACTGTCCGTTCTGAAGATGAAAAATATTTCAAAATGGGGAAAGGCACGAGCAGCAATGTCGGAACCGGCGGCATGCAGACCAAGCTTCTCGCGGCAAGCATCGCAGTCAAAAGCGGCATCGATCTGATCATCGCAAACGGGAACGATTTTCATAATGTACACCGAATCATAAACGGCCGCACAATCGGTACGCTGTTTACCGCCGGCGCCGATCCGAATTTCGATCTCGCGAGACTTCTCGCGGACGAAAGCCAGCAGCTCTGATCATTCTCACTTTTCAGGCGGTTAAGGTTTCGTACGGTGTCGTAGTACGATGTTATACGATGCTGCAGCCGCGCGGAAAGTCTTCCTTTGTCTTCGTTATACCTGGTATTCAATATTAATATATCATTATTTCAGAAACACTCTTTCGATATGTCATGATTCTGTGTTAGGATAATCCATAACATAGTATTTATAAATCAGGCGCTTTTCGAAGTGCCAGAAGGGGTGAACAGCAAATGGCAATTTGTGACAAGTACATTCAGGAAATTAAGGAGAAGTACGCGCATCAGCCGGAATTCTGCCAGACAGTGGAAGAGGTTTTAACTTCCGTGGAACCGGTTCTTGAGGCACATCCGGAATACATTGAGATGGGAATCCCGGAGCGGATCACTACGCCGGACCGGCAGTACAGCTTCCGCGTAACCTGGGTCGACGATCAGGGAAAGGTCCAGGTGAACAACGGATACCGGATTGAATTTAACAATGCCCTTGGACCGTATAAGGGAGGACTTCGCTTCTCTCCGACCGTTTATCCGGGAATTCTGAAATTCCTTGGATTCGAGCAGATTTTCAAGAACAGCCTGACAGGACTTCCGATCGGCGGAGGAAAAGGCGGCGCTGACTTTGACCCGAAAGGAAAATCCGACGGAGAAGTCATGCGGTTCTGCCAGAGCTTCATGACGGAGCTCTACTCTTACATCGGACCGGATACAGACGTTCCGGCCGGAGATATGGGCGTCGGCGGAAGGGAGATCGGATATCTCTTCGGTCAGTACAAGAGACTGACGCACCGCTATGATTCCGGTGTTCTTACAGGAAAGCCGCTTACAACCGGCGGACTTCTCGGAAGATCCGAAGCGACAGGCTACGGCGTTGTATGGTTCCTCCGCGAAATGCTGAAGCATAACGGCGATTCGCTGAAAGGAAAAACCGTCGTTGTTTCCGGATACGGCAATGTTACCTGGGGAACGATCAAGAAGCTGAACGAACTCGGCGCGAAAGTCATTACGATTTCCGGAAGCGAAGGATATATTCTGGATCCGGACGGTATCAGCGGGGATAAAGTGGATTATCTTCTGGAGCTCCGTGCTTCCAACCAGAGAAAATGCTCCCCGTACGCAGAAAAATATGAGGGTGCGAAATTCTTCGCAGGCGAGAAGCCGTGGAATGTGCCGGCAGACATCTATATCCCGTGCGCGACGCAGAATGAAATCACATTGGAAGATGCCAGGAATATCGTGAAGAACGGCGGCAAATACGTATGCGAAGCCGCAAACATGCCTTCGACGAATGAAGCCATTAAATATCTTCAGGAGAACGGCATTTTCTTCGGCCCGGCGAAAGCGGCGAACGCCGGAGGCGTTGCCTGCTCCTGCATTGAGATGACACAGGGCGCAGAGCACCGCTTCCTGAAGGAAGAAGAAGTTTACGAAGAACTCGAGCAAATCATGATCAACATTCATAAGCAGGCGGTAGACGCGGCGGACAAATACGGTCTGGGATATAACCTCGTTGCCGGCGCGAACATCGCAGGATTTGAAAAGGTCGCGGAAGCGATGATGGCGCAGGGTCTGTTCTAAGAAGTAACAGCGCAGAGTGCGTTCTAATAAACTTAATCGGGACAAAACCCAAGACGGGGCTGTTGCATTAGGCAAAAAATTATGCCGGGTGCGGCAGCCTCTTTTCTTGTATACAAAATGCCTGAGCAGAATAATTGGGCTTTGATCCTGCATCAGGCATTTCAGAGCGTACTCCCCCCCATTTGAGGGGGAGTTC
>JAQXNW010000156.1 GCA_029098205.1 Eubacteriales bacterium
TGATGGTCTCCTATCTATTGATCTGTGCCGGGGGTGTACGGAACTCTGCCTCGGCATATCCGCAATCGATTTATGCCAGAGGATGTACGGAGCATCGTCCGGCTTATCTGCAAATGAAAAGCATATATTCTTCATTATACGCTGGGAAATCTGCATTGCAAGGAGGAAGAAAAAAAGGGTTTCGTACAGAGAAAGATTGGAATAATATGTAAGAAGAACGAAGCGGCCGCGCTTCAGAATGCGGTGGCTGTTTTTCATAAGGAGGAAAAAACGATGATTCGGGAAATCGGTTTTACAGACATTCCTGGCGTCCGGACAGGGCAGGCGGAAGATCCCGAGGGCGGAACCGGCTGCACGGTTCTTTTGTTTCAAAACGGCGGAAGAGCGGGATGCGACATTCGGGGTGGCGGTCCTGCGTCCCGGGAAACAGAACTTCTCCGGCCGGAGAAGACGGTGGAGCAAATTCATGCGGTCGTTCTCTCCGGAGGAAGCGCGTTCGGACTTGAAGCGGCGGACGGCGTGATGCGTTATCTTTCGGAGAAAGGGATCGGTTTTGATGTCGGCATTGGCACGAAAAGGGTACCGATTGTATGCGGAGCATCGATTTTCGATCTTGGAGCCGGAAGTTCGGAAGCCTATCCGGATCGGGAAATGGGATATCGGGCGTGTTTGAATTCGGAAAAAGGGGAAGAGCCTCTTTCCGGAAATCACGGCGCAGGAACCGGCGCGACAGTTGGGAAGTTTTCAGGAGCCGGCCGGGCGATGAAAAGCGGCATCGGATTTTATGCTGCGGAGTGCGGGAAAATTAAGATCGGCGCCTGCGCCTGTGTAAATGCGCTTGGAGATGTGACAGAGCATGAAAGCGGGAGGATTCTGGCAGGACTTCGGTCGGCGGATGGAAAGAATATTTCCGGAAGCGTCCGTAAAATGCTGGAATCTCTGGAGAAGCATCCGCAGGAAGGACGGAGAAGGAGTGAGAACAAAGGTCCGGTTCAAAATACGACGATCAGCTGCATCGTTACAAACGGAAAACTGACGAAGACAGCCTGCACCAAGCTTGCGCAGACGGCAGCCGACGCGTATGCCCGGTCGATTCGGCCGGTTCACAGCAGTCTGGATGGAGATTCAGTATTTTTTGTTTCAGCAGGAGAAGAAGAGGTTTCTCCGGATGTTTTAAGTGTTCTTTCAGAAGAAATTCTGTCCCGCGCGATTGAGCGATCCGTCAAAGAAGCGGAGTCTGCTTATGGATATCCGGCGATGCGGGATCTTCCGTCTGCCCTGCTTAAGTGAGAGCGAATCAGCCGCACTGCCCTTGTTTCAGGCTTGTTCTTAGATTATAATTGGCTTTGTCAAAATAATTGCCTTAGGAATGTAATTCTGAATTTCCGGTGATGCCCGGAAGAGAGGAGACAGTCGATGCTTCATGAAGTGGATTTTCAATCGTACAACCAGCGGGACCGGGTGTATGGCTGGGTCTGGGTTCCTGCGGCAAACCCGCATGGCATCGTACAGCTGATCCATGGCTTTGGCGAGCATGCACGCAGATATCTTCATATGATTTCCACGCTGGTGGATGCGGGGTATATCGTCTGCGCGGACGATCACGTCGGTCACGGGAAAACTGCGGTGGAGAATGATACCTGGGGAGACTGGGGAAGCCGCGGCTGGGAGACAATGACCGAGGATGAGCATACGCTGACAGGCATCGTGAAGGAGCTTTATCCGAATCTCCCGTATTTTCTGTTCGGGCACAGCATGGGATCGTTCATCGCGAAGGATTATATTTCGAAATACGGAGGCGAGCTCGACGGTGTCATTCTCTGCGGAACGAGCGGACATTTTCCGCATGCGGAGGAAGTGCAGGCAGAGCTTTTTGAGGCGATTTCAGAAGGAAGAGGCGAGGAGTCAGATCCTCAATATGGGCAGGAGCTCATGGGCTGGATGAATGAGCGTGTGAAAAACGTAAAACTCGGAAATGAATGGATCTGTGACGACGTATATGTACAGCTCGATCATGCGGGGGATCCGTTCAATGCCTTTTCGAAGCCGACGACGAACCGCGCTCTCTATTATTTTACGAAGCTGATTACGGAGACCTGTTCCAGAGAATGGGCGGAGCGTGTGCCGGAAAGCATGCCGATTTACATTATTTCGGGAGACGAGGATCCGGTCGGCCGCTACGGAGACGGTGTCCGTGAAATCCGCGACCTTCTGGAAGAGAGCGGGCATGCGGTAAATATGGTGCTGTATCCGGGATACCGGCATGAGATTCATAACTACAGCGATTTGAAAGATGAAGTGGAAGATGGAATTCTGACATACCTGGATTTAGTCGTTCTCGGCGATCAGGTAGAGGACGTTCTGGATGAGGATGATGATATCGATCTTCAGGATCCGGAGAGCTTCTGAAGATCGGCAGTTTTCATCGAATGTATTTTTAAGCCGGGCATGGGAATTTGCCCGGAGATTTTTGGAAATGAAAGGGGAAATGGAAAATGGCTTTTGATAAGAAGACGCTGCTTCTCTATGCGATTACGGACCGCGCGTGGCTTGACGGAAGAAATCTGGAGGATGATGTACGCGATGTTCTTCGGGGAGGCGCGACGTTCCTGCAACTTCGGGAGAAGAATCTTAAGGGGGAAGAACTCCGGAAAGAGGCGGAGGCTGTGCAGGCGGTTGCGAAAGAGTTCAGCGTTCCTTTTGTTCTGGACGACGATGTAATGCTGGCGAAGGAGATCGGCGCGGACGGTGTCCATGTCGGACAGAGCGATATGGAGTATTCGGAAGCCAGGAAGATTCTGGGGCCGGATAAGATCATCGGCGTTTCATGCGGGACGGTGGAAGAGGCCAAGGCTGCGGAAGCTGTCGGCGCGGACTATATCGGCGTCGGCGCTGTGTTTCCGACTTCGACAAAGGAAT
>JAQXNW010000157.1 GCA_029098205.1 Eubacteriales bacterium
ACAAGAACCCCATCGGCCCCTCCGCCTTTGTCCGGGAAGACGGCGGTTGTATCGTTCACCGCGCGGATTTCGTTGGCTTTCTTCTTATTAAAAGTTTTCTGAACATGCTCAAGACGGATCATGCTATACCTCCTCCTTATATGCGTTCATCGCGGTTTTTCCAAAGATCTTCGAAGCGTAGCGGAGCGCTAAGAGAATCGAAAGCCCGAGTACGATGAAGTAGAGAACCAGCATGTCCCGCCCGGCGATAAATCGGGCCATCCGGTCTACGGAGTCTCCGAAGGATATGCGTCCGCTCCGGATCAGGAGCAGAAGCGCCAGGCAGATTCCAAATGCCAGATGGAAGACCGCAAGCATATCGGTCAGAAGAAGCCCTGCGCAGTTTTTACGGCTCCCGCCCAGCATTCGGATGGTCGAGAAGTAAATGTTCTGCGATTTAAAGATCAGGCGGATGATGAAGTAAACGATAAAGAACAAAGCTGTAAGAAGGAGCACCAGAACAACCGCTTTCAGCGCATTCTGTATTTTCCGGATGCTCTGGTTCTTGTAGGATGCGGCCTTCACGACATTGAGAGGCGAATAACCCGCGCTTTTCAGCCTGGACTCTGTTTCTCCGATCGCGTCTTGATCTTTCACGAGCACGGAGATCTGGAAGGTGTCCGATTCGTAGATGACGGGCACATCGGCCGGGTTCATATAGATTCCCTGCGGCATATCCGCGAACTTTCCGGTATATCCGGTGACGCTCCGGTAGTTGGATTCCGTGTAAACCTTCGCGACGCTGAAGGAGATATATTTTTTCTGTTTCTCCCGGGTTACGGTGACATTCAGCGGTTTCCCGGCTGCGGCGCCGTTTGCGTAGTACATCGCCAGCGTATCCGGAATCAGAACTTGCCCTTTCGGGACCCGGTCTGATGAAATGATCGGAAATTGGGAATTCTCCGATGTTCCGATCTGCACCGTCGTCCCGTTCGCATCCGCCTCAATGACGGCGTAGGAGGACAAAGCAAGAAGGCGTGCCTGATCCAGCACCTCATCGCCTGTGCATACGACTGCGGACGCATATGTGCTCATCTTGGAATTGTCTTCCAGAGAAGAAGGCATCTTCGCGAGGCCGACGATCTTTACGGTGGCCGCATAGCCGTCCGCCAGCGAAAGTCCGTTGGTATCGCACGACAAAGTGTATTCTTTATTAAGGAGCTCTTTCGCCATGGATCTGGAGTATCCGCCGTAACTGTTTCCTTCGCTGTAATAGAGAAGAACGGCTTCGTTCGAGGCCTCTGGCTCTCTTCCGTCAGTGACTCCCTTTTTTACATATTCCATTCCCCGAAGCCATACAGATGTCGAAAAGCTGTCGTCTTCCGCACTGTCCGAATTGTCTTCGGAGGATGTCTTTCCGCTTTCGGTCAGGCTGAACGTGTCATCCAGCAGAATATCCCGGGTATCGACAGAGCGGACGTTCTTCATTTGCCGAATGGCAGCGATTTCTTCTTTCGTGAAAGCGGTATTGTCCTTTTTTAATACGACCAGCCGGCTGGGATCGGAGTCTGTGAACGTGGAATTGTAGATCTGGCTTTCCGCGCTTGTTTTTACGTTGTTCCGGTAGGAGCTGTAGGCGGAAAAGGTGCCGACCGTAAGGAACAGGAAAACCAGAAGCAGGAGAAACAGTTTCGCAGGGAGGCTGAACGTATTTCGGATTCCGAGCCGGATCGTGTCCCAAGCAGACAAGCTTCCGGTTCTTGCCTCCCGGAAACGGGGAAGGTGTGGTTCTTCTCCCGGATTCCGCCTTCTTGAAGAGGGACGGACGGGGGGCTTTTCTTCTTGGACAGTGCTGGAGGCCGGTTTCAATCCGGCGCTTTGCTTCGGGCCGCGGGCTCCGTTATTTTCAGTCGAAACGCCTAATTGCGATAGGAAATCTCCGGCAGAAAGCTCGATAGAATTTTGGGCGTGACCGGATCCTGGGACTTCCTTCTGATCGGACGAGACCGACCCGGCAGGGGGTTCTTTCTCATTGGAAAAAGTCGGTTCGGCGATGGCTTTTTTCTCATCGGAAAAAAGCGGTTCGGCCGGAGCTCCCTCTGACTTAGAAGACAGAGGTTCCGCTGATTCTTCTGCCGCGTTGGAAGACATCTGCTCCGCTGGAGCTGACAGCCTCCGGTCCTCGATGATTTTTCCGTCGTGCATCGTGATTTTCCGTGTGACATACGGCGCGACCTGTTCGTAATTATGGGTGACAATGATAATCAGCTTGTCCCTGGACAGGTCTGCCAGAAGACGGATGATGCTTTTCGCGGACTCGATGTCCAGATTTCCGGTCGGCTCATCCGCGACGATGATCGGGGTCTCCTTTGCTAAGGCGCGGGCGATCGCGACGCGCTGCTTCTGTCCTCCGGAGAGCCGCGACGCCTTCGTATTTCTGTATTTCGTCAGCCCGACCGCATCGATGATCTCTTCGACCCTCGGTCGGATTTCTTCTTTCCTGTATCCGGCAAGAAGGAGCACGAGCTCTACGTTCTGATAGACGGTATAATTGTTGATTAAGTTAAAGGTTTGGAAAATATTTCCGATATACCGCTTCCGGTACTGCTCCATGTCCTCGGCGCCGTACCCGCTGGTCGGCTGCCCGAAGATGTACATCTCGCCCTCTTCGTAGGAATCAAGGCCGGAAATGACATTCAGGAGCGTGGACTTTCCGCTTCCGGATTCGCCGGTGATGGCGGCGAATTCTCCCAGGCGGAATTCGAGGCTGACTTTGCTGAAGCCAGAGGTGACGATCCCGTTCTGCGCGTAGAATTTCGAGACCTGATCCAGTTTAAGCATGGGTTCTTTCATGATTTTCTATCCATTTGTATCTATTAGAAATATCGTATTCGTCTATGACTGATCGTTTATGTTTAATTAATGATAGCATTTTTGCTTCGGGTTGACTATGAATTTGCAATCGGCGCGAAAAGGCACGATTCGCTGTTTGGTCCCGCCTCTGATGTGTTATTATAATAACAGATTTGTTATGTTCGTCAGAAAGGAGAAGGATATGGCTGTATTCAGCAAGCTGGTGGATCGATATAACAAAACCAGCCTGATTCTTCGGATTGTCATCGGCCTTGTCGCAGGAGCGGTTCTTGGGGCATTCCTGAAAGACTGGACCTGGATTGGTGTGCTTGGAGATCTGTTTGTCGGCGCTCTTAAGGCGATCGCGCCCATATTGGTTTTTGTGCTGGTAGCGGGATCGCTTTGCCAGTCGTCGAGTACGGTGGACCGGAGATTCGGATCGGTGATTGCGCTTTATGTGATTGGAACGACGATGGGAGGAATTACAGGTGTTCTCGGAAGTTCCTTCTTTCATGTTACATTGAAGCTCGCGAAAGCGGAGACAGCGGAGACGGCGGTGAAGGGATTCTCCGAGGTGATCCATAATATTCTTATGAATCTGGTGGATAATCCGGTGCACGCGCTGGCTGAGGGAAATTACCTGGGCATTCTCGCATGGGCGGTTCTTCTGGGAATCGGACTCAAGAAACTCGCTTCTCCGGGAACGATCCGGTTTATGAAGGATCTTTCGGACGCGGTATCCTGGGGAGTACGCTTTGTCATTAATCTGGCGCCCTTCGGGATTCTGGGCCTTGTCTATACAAACGTCGCAAAGAACGGGCTTGCGATTTTCAAAAACTATGGAAGCCTTCTTCTGCTTCTGGTCGGATGCATGCTGTTCTCGGCGCTGGTCATAAATCCGCTGATCTGTTTTATTGCGCTTCGGACAAATCCGTTCCCGCTGATCTGGAGGTGTCTTAAGGGTTCCGCGATTACCGCGTTCTTTACGAGGAGCTCCGCGGCGAATATCCCTGTAAATATGGAGCTCTGCAAGTCCCTGGGGCTGGATGAGAATATGTATTCGGTTTCGATTCCGCTTGGAGCGACGATCAATATGAACGGGGCGGCGGTGACGATTTCTGTAATGACGCTTGCGTGCTGCAATACCGTCGGCGTTCATGTGGACATTCCATCTGCGGTTGTGCTCTGCATTTTGTCTGCGATTTCCGCGTGCGGCGCATCGGGCGTTGCCGGCGGATCTCTTCTTCTGATTCCTCTCGCATGCTCTTTGTTCGGAATCGGAAATGATGTTGCGATGCAGGTAGTCGGCGTCGGATTCATCGTCGGTGTCATTCAGGACAGCATGGAGACTGCGCTGAATTCTTCAAGCGATGTGCTTTGGACGGCGGTCGCGGAGTACCGGTCCTGGAAGCGGAAAGGAAAGTCTTTTCCGAAGTTCCTTGGAGGGACTACGGAAACGGAAGAATAGATTGGAACGAAAGGACAGTTATGGCGATGGATGCGGAAGTATTGAAAAAGACGGCGGTGCGGTACCGGAGGGATCTTCATAAGATCCCGGAAATCGGATTTTTAGTGTACCGGACCGGCGAATATATCCGAAATGTACTGAGCGTGTACGACTGCAAGATAGAGCCGATTGCAAAGACCGGCCTTACGGTGTTTTGGGATTTCGGAAAGAAGGATACCGTTTGTTTCCGTTCGGATATGGATGCGCTTCCGATTGAAGAACAGTCCGGAGCACCATATGCTTCGACCATTCCCGGCGCGATGCATGCCTGCGGTCATGACGGCCATATGGCCAATCTTCTTGCTTTTTCGGCCGTGGTAAACGATTGGAAGAAGAACGGAGAGAAGCTCCCGCATAACATCCTGATGATTTTTCAGCCGGCGGAGGAAATTATCGACGGGGCAAAGACGATCTGTCAGACCGATGTTTTTTCCCGGTATCATGTGATCGCGATTTACGGGCTCCATCTTTGGCCTTTCCTCGCCAAAGGGGAGATTTCAACGAAGCCGGGTGTGATGATGGCGAAATCGATGTCCCTTTTTGTCGATGTCGAAGGCGTCAGCGCACACTGCGGAAAGCCGGAAGACGGCCGGGACGCGCTCGCCGCGGCCTGTGACTTTGTCACACATGTATACGCGTTTAAGGAGAATCATATTTCGGAGCGGTCGATTCTGAAGTTCGGCAAGATGACAAGCGGCACGGTCCGGAATATTATTTCAAATCATACGAGGCTGGAAGGAACCGTCCGGGCATTGAGCAATGAAACGTACGATAAGATCGAGCTTGCGGTCCGTCATTATGCGCGGCATATGGGGACGAAATACGGAGTGAAATTCATCGTCGATACCAGCAAGAATCATCCGGCGGTTGTGAACAATGCCGAATTGTATGCGAAGGTGAAGAGCCAGCTTGTGAAAAACCACTTGAATTATGTGGAGCTCCGGCGCCCGTCGATGATCGCGGAGGATTTTTCCGTATTTGAGGAATATGTTCCCGGAATTTTTTTCTTCCTGGGAACCGGAACGAATATCGCGCTTCACAGCGCGCATTTCGATTTTGATGACAGTGTGCTGATCGAAGGCGTAAAATTGTTCATGACACTGGCAAAGGCGAAGATCTGACCGGGGAGCAGAAGGGGTAAAGAGATGGAAAATAACATGCAGGCAATGTATGCGCTGATTGGAAATGAAAAAATCGAAGAGGCGGTTTCTGCATTTCAGAAAAACGGAACGGAGGACGAGCTGATTGAGGTTCTGGAGACGATCCGCACGCGCATGAACGATGGCGGAACGGTTATCGTCCCGATTGAAAAAACGTCGGAGGACAGCAGTCAGAGGGAATATGCGTACCTCAGCGGGATGTCCCCGGAGGAAATGGATCAGATCGGCGGCGATGTCTATCTGAAGATTCGTCTTAACGGAGGGAAGCAGGCAGTGGCGGCTTTCACGCTGCCGGAGGAGACGTCGAAAGGTCCGGACGCGGAGATGAAGCCGGTTGAAATCCGCGGTTTATTAGAACGGATCTTCTCATTCCGGGATGTGGATGGGATTATCCTGAATCCGTGGACAAGGGAAAAATCGTTCTTTCTGGAGAAATCGCTGATCCAGCTTCTTCTTCAGGTTGACGAGGAAGCGAAAAAGGAAGAAGAGAAAGAAGAATAGACGCGCCTGGTGGAAAGAAAAAACCGTTGGAGTTTCAGCTGTTTTGGCTGATTCCAACGGCTTTCCGGTTTTCGTATGGTGGAGCGTACGAGATTCGAACTCGTGACCTCTTGACTGCCAGTCAAACGCGCTCCCAGCTGCGCCAACGCCCCATAACAAATATATTCTACAGGAAATCCGGATGCTTGTGAATTCCTTTTTTGAAAATTTCAAAGAAATATGTAGATGCAAAGGAAAGAGAGGTCAGAACGTATGAAATACGTTATCCAGGACATTACCGAAGCGGATTTCGGATGTGAGGAACGGCCGGAAAAGGCGCCGCTTTTATGTTGCCTCGTGCTGAAGGAAATGGGCGCTCCGAAGCTTTTTGACGCTTCGGAAATGGAAAGCATGAAAGAAATGAACGGAGCCGGAAGAGAAGGCCGCATCGTGCGGAAAGAGATTCCGGACCGGCTTGCGGACGAGCTTTACCTGACTCCGGGGCAGGTCATTACGGGCTCGGAGCTCTCGTCGCTTCAGAATGGAGAGAAGCCGGAAGGATGGGATGACCTTTCGCACCGGAGCTATTACCAGACCGACATTGGGATGGTATGCATGTCAGCGGCAGAATACAGGGATTATCAGGAGCAGAAGGAAATTCTGGAAATGGAAAAAAGAAAATAGGCACTTCCGGACGGCCGGATAGCTGATCAGCCCGGACGGTCTGGCGGCTGGCAGGCCAGAACGGTCGGGCAGGCCTAAACCGGAGGTTGTCTTTTTTTAACGTTCGGAGTCTTTTTCTCTGTTTTTTATAAGATCATACAATTCTTTCGGCATGGATCGCTGCCCGCGGACGGTGACTTTGATCCCGTGCTTATTCAGGAAAGCGCGCGGCCAAAGGTCCTTCGGATATGTTTCCGCGAGTTTAAGCCGCATGTTCAGGATTCCGGAACTGCCGGACGGGTTGTCCGGAATATCGGGAATGTCGGTTTCCACGGCGATCGTTCGGAACGTAATCGCGGCGACCGGGGCCGCCTGATAGATAAATACTTCATCGCCCGGCTTCACATGGATACGCTGGTGCCAGGGGATGATGCCGTCCGGACTGTCTGAAAATCCCTTCGCGACATCATACCGGGATGGTTTTGAAGGAATCACCCATGCGGAAGGCGCAACCTGCGCGCTGCGTTTCGCGGCGCTTGAAGAACCGTCTGTAAGCGCATAGCTTCTTCGCATTATGGAAAGTATCCGGCTGTCGTCCAGAGAGTCATCAAGAGCCAGCGTGATCCAGTTTTTCTTATTCATATGCCAGGCGGGATAGATTCCGCGCTCTTTCAGAAGGCTGTCCAAAGATTCCGGATCGATTTTTACATTCATTACTTCGACGTATGCGTCCGGATTCTGTAATTCAGGCTTGGAATTCGTTTTCGAGGATTCTGGTTTCTGGAGCACGGACGCTTTTACTTTGAATACAGCAGCAAACCATCTGCCGTTTGACGGATTCCGGAATACGTTTCCTTCTGTTTTCTTAAATGCCATTTCAGGAAGTACACCGAACTCGGAGGCTGCCCGTGAAGCGATCCGGTTCGCCTGTGCGCTCTCGAAGGGAAGATCCCGGAACATATCTGCGGTTTCTTCTAGAAAATCTGTGTACGCACGGCGTACCGTCCCGGTAAAGGTTCCGGACGCGTTCTCGACTTCGAGAAGAAGATAAGGATCGCCGGTTTCGAGATCAATGACGGTGCCGGATATACTCAGGCCGCCGGAAACACCCGGACTGCCGGAAATACCCTGGCTGGAGGCATTCCCCTCCTGGGAAACTCTGAGATCAGCCCGGAAAAGGTCCGGAATGATTTCTTTCGAAAGAACCCATTCATGGCCGTGCATGGTGAATCCAGCCTTCTCGAGGGAATGTCCGTCTATCCATTTTTTACGAAATGCTTCTTCCGCGAGCATGGCAGCCTCCGGATTTCTGGATTGCGCCTGTCTTTGGCGCCTAGCCTGGGATGTGTTCTTCCAGGAAGGAAAGCATATCCTGATATACTTTATCCCGGTCGGTTTCGTTTAAGATTTCATGCCGGTCGTTTTCGTACAGGCGGAATGTCACATTCGTTTTTCCGTTTTTTAGGAAACTGTCGTACACTTTCTTTACACCTTCCCCTTCGCCGCCGACAGGATCATCCTGGCCGGAGGCAAGAAGGATGGGAAGATGATCCGGAAGTTTCCGGATGTTTTCGTCTTTTTCCGCATACTCAAGGCCCCGGAACATATGATAGTAGGCGTTTACGGTGAAATGGAACTGATTCAGAGGGTTGTTCACGTAGCGGTCGACAATTTCGGTGTCCTTTGTCAGCCAGTCGTCCGGCGTCCGGGCCGGCTCATATTTTTTGTTATAGCTTCCGATTCCAAGCTTGTCGAGAAGCGGGCTGATGTAATGGCTTCCGTGCATCTTTCCCAGGCAGCGCGCGAGAAATTCCGCGAAGCGGAGCTCAGAGACCGGAATGTAGGCGGTGCCGGAGATAATCGCGCCGGTCAGATCGTTCCCATACATTTCGATATACTGTCTGCCAAGAAAAGAACCCATGCTGTGGCCGAGAAGAAAGATTGGGATGTCCGGATATTTCTCCCGGATTTTATTATGCAGCGTATGAATATCTGCGATGACGCATTCGTTCCCGTCGCCTTCGTGGAAAAATCCAAGCTCCTTCTCTGACGTGACGGAGGATCCATGTCCAAGATGGTCGTTTCCGGCTGCATAAATGCCGTTTTTATTTAAAAATTCGGCAAAATCATCATACCGGTCGATGAATTCAACCATGCCGTGGAGAATTTGAACGGCTGCGCGGGGCTTTTCATCGGGAATCCATTCGATTGCGTGGATATTTGTTTTTCCGTCGATGGACGGATATGTAAATTCATGTTTCATGACTGCTTCCGCAGAATATATCTGCGCCTTTCGATTTTTTATGGCGGGGCAGCTTTTTCGGTTTAAGCCGAAAGAAATGCGCCCTCCGGTTTCTGATACATACTTACACTTTAGGCTATTTTTCATTGGAACGCAAGGGGGAAGAGCGGGAGTCAGATGCCATCGATGTTTGAACTTTTTCAGGCTGTGTAATAATATATTATATTGTTAAAGTTCCGGCAAAGACATTCGGCGGGAACAGCGAAAAATCTAGATTTTAAGGAGTTTTCAGATATGAGTGCAGGCGATAAGAATACAACGCAAGGGTGGGTGCCGGAATGCCTCGACGACATTAAAGGCAAGGGCATCGATATTTCGAAAATCACAGAAATCGTTTCCAAAGCGGATCTGAAAGAGGACGCGGAGCTGGAAGCGCAGCTGGAAGAAATTCTCCAGCAGGTTCTGGAGGATTACAACCAGGGCAGAGATATTGATAATATGAATTTTTTCGAGCAGCCGGATCCGGATATTGTGGCGGAGATTATTCAGAAGCTGCTTATGGTTCTGTTCCCGGGATATTACAGGGATCGGATGTATCATACAAGAAATGCGTATTCCAAGCTTTCTGTGACCATCGAAGACGTGATGTATCTTCTCCGCAAGCAGATCGAGATCGCCTTGAATTACGATGAGAATTTCGCCGGCACCAGAAAAACCGTAAGAAAGAGGGAAGCGAAGCGGATTTCCATCGAGTTCTTCCGGAAAATTCCGAAGATCCGTGAATATCTGAATACCGATCTTCAGGCGATTTACGACGGAGATCCGGCAGCGACGAATAAAGAAGAAATCGTACTCTGCTATCCGGGTCTTCTGGCGACGGCTGTGTACCGGCTGGCGCACGAGCTAGTTTTACTGAATGTGCCGGTGCTTCCCAGAATGATGTCGGAATGGGCGCATGCCCAGACGGGTGTCGATATTCATCCGGCGGCAACCATTGGAAAGTACTTCATGATTGATCACGCGACCGGCATTGTCGTTGGCTCCACTTCGATTATCGGGGAGCATGTGAAAGTCTATCAGGGCGTAACCATCGGGGCTTTGTCCACAAAACAGGGACACAAGTTGCATGGGACGAAGCGGCACCCGACGATTGAGGATTACGTAACGCTTTATTCGGGCGCGTCGGTGCTGGGAGGCGATACGGTGATCGGCGAGGGTTCGGTGATCGGCGGAAACGCGTTTATCACGAAGTCCGTTCCGCCGCATACTCGTGTGAATGTCAAACTTCATGAAATGTCTTTCGACAGTAATGAAGAGATGTAGGCGGAAAGCGTGGCGGATTCTATGAGCAGATATAAGCTGGCTGTATTCGATCTGGATGGAACGATATTAAATACGCTGGATGATCTTTATGATTCGGTGTCCGAAGCGCTCCGAAAGGCCGGGTTCCCTCTTCAGACAGAGGATGAAGTGCGGATGGCGCTGGGCCGGGGGTTTCAGCATCTGATCCATGAATGCGTTCCGGATGGGACGGATCCGGATCGGGAAGCGGAGACGCTTTCGAATTTCGAGGCTGTCTATGCGGCGCACTGTGCGGACAAGACCCGCCCTTATGATGGGATTCTGGATGCCGCGGCAGAGATTCGGAAGTCGGGCGTTCATACGGCTGTTCTTTCGAACAAGA
>JAQXNW010000158.1 GCA_029098205.1 Eubacteriales bacterium
TACAAACCGGAAAACCCTGCTCCACGGAATGATCCTGGGCGCGGTCTTCGCCGTTACCATGGCTTTCGAACTCCATGGGCTCGAAACCACATCGTCTTCTGCAACTTCGTTCCTGGAGAACACATCCATCATTCTCGTCCCGCTCCTTCTGATTCCGCTTAAGAAGAAAATTCCTGGAAAAGGGACCCTTTTCTGCTGCGTACTGGCGCTGACCGGCGTCGGATTTCTGACACTCGGCGAAGGAAAATTAGGATTCACGGTCGGCGAACTTTACTGCATGGGCGCCGCGGTTTCGTACGCATTTGTCATCATACTTACCGGAGAGTTTTCAAAGACAGACGACGGAATGCAGCTTGGCATTCTGCAGAACGGGTTTATCGGACTGTTTTCGCTTTTGTTCATGTTCCTGTTTGAGGATCCGAAGATGCCGAATACAGGATCCGGGTGGACCTGCATCTTTGCCTTGACCATTCTCTGCAGCATCCTTGGATTTACGCTTCAGCCCATCGCGCAGGCGCATGTGGATACGGAAACCGCCGGCCTCTTCTGCGGACTTAACCCGCTGATCGCATCCACCTTAGGTGTCCTGTTCCTTCACGAACGTTTAGGCGCGAACGGACTTCTCGGAGCCGGCTTCATTCTGGGGAGCATTCTCCTCTCTTCCCTGAGCGGGAAAAAAAAGGAACGCAGGGAAAACATTAAATCCCGCGTTCCTTCATTCCGGAAAGATGCGCGCGTTCTGCCGGCCAAAGCCGCACGGCATCTTTTCCGTTAAATTTCATTGGACGGCTGGTTCGTTTCGGCCTCCGCTTTGTCCGTGTCAGAAGCGCCCGATGCCGCCGTTCCCTCCGAGGGTGCACCTTCAGCCGCTCCTTCCGATACTGCGCCATCCAGAGATTCCAGCTTCGCGAAAACCTTCCGGTTCTTCAGCCATGGAACCAGAGCTTCCCGGATCACGATATCCAGAATCGCTACAACCGGAATCGCGAGAAGCATTCCCCAGGTACCGAATATCCGGCCGCCCAGAATCACACCGATCAAGATCCAGATTCCCGGGATGCCCAGCGAATCTCCATATAGCTTCGGCTTGATGACATACCCGTCCGCTCCCTGAAGCACGCCGGTAAAGAGCAGAAACAGAATCGCGTGCAGCGGATTGGTGAGAAGCAGAATAAACACGCCGCACGCAGCGCCGATGATCGGACCGAAGGTCGGAATCAGATTCGTAACGCCGACGACAACCGACACAAGCGGTACGTATTTCATACGGCAGATCAGCATAAATACAGCATTCGCCACCCCGACGATGGCCGCGTCCACAAACTCGCAGATCAGATATTTGATGAAAATCCGGTCGCACCTTTTCAGGAACGCCGAAAACCGGGGATATACGGAATCCTTCATTATAAGCTGGAAGAACCGCTTGGACTTTCCGATGATCTTGTCTTTGTCGATCAGGAAATACACAGCCAGAATGAAATCAACCGCGAAAGCTGCCAGCCCCTGCCCCGTCGCCTCCGATTTCGAAACTACGTTCTTCTGGATCATATCGTTGATTTTTTCCATGATAAGATCCGTCAGCTTGAACGTATTCGTAAGATTGACGTGTTTCCGGAAGATACTGTCCACCGAATGCTGAAGGGAAGCATGATACGCGGTGCTGTTTTCGCTGAACTGCACAATGCTGTTCATAAACTGCGGAACGACTGCTGCGGCCAGAAGAAGCAGCGAGAACACGATGATCAGGACGACAATCGTGATCGCTTTACCGCGGGGGTGCGATTTCCCACGTTTACGAAGCTTCTTTTCCACCGCGCGGATCGGCGGATCCATGATGTACGCCAGAACCAGTCCCAGAATCACCGGCAGAATGACCGTAAAAACACTGGCGACAAAGTCTCCAAGCACATAGAGATGCTTCAGAATGAGATAGAACAGAACCGCGACGCAGTACGGCGCAGCATCGCGGAGAATTCCCTGCGCATTCCCGTTTTTCAAATTCGGCTTTCGGATTTTCACGGTTTTCTCCTTTGATTTCCGGCGAACTGATAATAGGTGACGCAAAGCCGTCCGTTATATAATTTCCGGCGCCGGTCTGCCTGCCTGCGGATTCCCTTTGTCTCCAGCTTCCGGTCGTTCGTAAGAAGAAACAGGGACCAGTCCGGCCGCTTCTCAAGAAAGGCCTGAAGCACGTCATAGATATGCCGGATCTCCATACCTCCCCCGATCCGCTCCCCATACGGCGGATTCATGATAATCACGCCGCGGCCCGGAAAATCGGGACCGCCTTTCTTTTTCGAAAGCGCCAGCGTTTCACGAATATCCCCTTCTGCGATCTGAATGTCCTCCGCGATGCCGGCTGCCTCGCTGTTCACCCGGATCGCCTCGCAAGCCTCAGGGTCGATGTCCGCGGCCAGTATCGAAAGCGGCGTGTCAAAGTCAATCGCCTGATACGCCTTCTTCCGCTCTTCCTTCCAGATGCTTTCCGGGATAAAATTCCATTCTTCCGACGCAAAACTGCGATGAATACCCGGGGCAATATTTCGACCAATCATCGCCGCTTCAATTGCAATTGTACCAGATCCGGCGCAAGGATCTATCAGCATCCGCTCCGGATGCCAGAAGGAAAGCTCTACCATTGCCGCCGCCATCGTTTCCTTAAGCGGAGCGGCTACCGCTGCCTCCCGGTATCCTCTTTTATGGAGGCTGTTTCCCGTTGTATTGACCGAAAGAACTGCGTGATCCTTAAGCAGCTGAAGATGCACCGTATAGGACGCGCCTGTCTCCGGGAACTGGTCGACCGGATACGTCTTCCGCATGCGTTCCACAATCGCTTTTTTCACCGTCTTCTGATTGTTCGGCTCAGAGCGGAGCTTCGATTTCACCGTGCGGACAAGAACAGTGAACTTTCCGTCTTCCGGAATCACGGTCTCCCATGGAATCTTCTTTACGTTCTGAAAAAGGTCTTCGGATTCCACCGCGTCGAATTCGCCCATTTTAAGCTGAACCCGGTCACAGGTTCTAAGCCATAGATTCGCCCGGACAATCGCCCGAGCGTCTCCTAGAAATGTAACTCTTCCATCCTCCGTCTTCAGAACCTCGTAGCCGAGTGCTTCAATTTCTCTTCGGACAACGGATTCAAGGCCGAATGAACACGCGGCCATAAGTTCGAAGGTTTTCCCTTCCAGAGGATATAGCGGGTATCGATCCTGGCGTTCGCGGTTATTCATGTTCTTCTTACCATTCGTTCTTCTTTTCGTTCCGTTTTTTCTTATTTGCTCTGTCCCGGCGCATTCGTATTCTTCACCTTCGCGGTTTCCAGCACATCAGCCAGCATTTTGTCCTCCGCGAACGTGTTTTCGCTGTACAAGAACAGCACATCGGTTACCGAATGCGTGGACAGCATCGTCGATAAATCGTCGTAGTAATACCGGGGATCGATCATATAAATCGTATCAAAATACGGAAGAAGAAACGGGACAAAGCTGTTCGCATAGGAATCCTTAAAAAGGAGAAGGCTCTTCCCCGTCTTGTTCGCTGTATGAATTTCCAGATACGGATGATTTCCTCCGAGGAAAACCTGATACTGATCTTTCTCCTTCAGCTTTTCGGTGTCATACACCGTCGCCGTGGTTTTCTTAAGATCCGGATACGAAACATAATATTCGACATCCGAATTTTTCCGCGCGAAAACATAAATCTCATCCTTCCGGAAATGATTTCCGCTCTGCGAGGACAAAGTCCCCCGGAACGTATCCGAAACAAGATACTTCGTATATTTTCCCGGATCCTTTGAAAGGCCCATCGACTCCGCGATGTCCTGATACGCGTAGTACGCGCCCAGCGTCGTCCAGTGGTGATCCGTTTTATAATAAATATATTCCGACTTATGCTTTTTCAGCGTATCCGTCGGATTTACAAAGGTCACATTCGAACCTTCCAGAGATTTCTGCACGTCCGTGATGTCCTTCTCCTGATTCCGAACCGGCGCGTCGTTCGGAAGATGTTCCGGCATCACCGCTGCCGCGCAGGGAACCAGCATCATCGTCATGCGAAGATCCGAATGATCGGAAGCAAACGTCCGGATCGCGTCCTCGGAATTTTTCACGGCTTTTTCATCCGGAACAGTCGGCTTCGCAAGCAGCATCCCTTTCTTTCCAAGCAGCACGCCGCCCGCTTCTTCTCCTCCTGTCACACGAATCTTAAGATAATGAATCCCAAGCCATGCGTCCCGGAACGCGAACTGATCCGTCATATAGGAATTCAGATCCCGGAAATAGGATCCGGAGGCAATCGAAGACACCGTCGGCTTCGGGAAGCGCTGAAGATCTCTGTTTTCATCCGGAGAAAAGGTCCGGTCCGGAATGATCAGACTGATTGCAAGCAGTCCGAATATCACCGCGATGGCAATGACCGCCATGATCCTGCGGCGGTTTCGAACCAGGGCATTTTTTCTCATATCGTCATTTTTTCGATTGGCAGCCATCATCCGTCCATCTCCCGTCCGTTAAAACTTAAAATACAGGAATGCGGAATACGAATTCGAAATCATGTCCGCGATGCAAAGAAGCAGAAGGAATGTATAAGAACCAAGATAGATTCCCTTTTTCAGGCGGCTGCTTCCAATGGTCACGGATTCGAACTTCTCCCCAAGGAAAGGTCCCGAAAAAGCAAAGCCAAGCACAAGAAGAAGCAGATTCTGACGAAGATAATACGTCGTCGTCTGATTCCAGAAGCCGAGTCCCGCGCTTCCGAACATCTGCGCGACCCAAGAAGCCGCGTCTCCCAGCGTCGGCGTAAAGAAAAAGATCCAGCCGAAGAACGCGAGCAACGTCGTAACGGAAATCCGAACCGCAAGAGGAAGCTTCCGGAACGCTTTCCCAACCACAAATTTATCTAAGAGAACCAGCGCTCCGTGGTAAAGTCCCCAGAGGATGAAATTCCAGCTGGCGCCGTGCCAAAGTCCGGTTAGAAACCAGACAACGGCAAGGTTCCAGATCTGCCGTTTCTTACTGCAGCGGTTTCCGCCCATCGGAATGTAGACATAATCGCGGAACCAGGCGCCCAGAGAGATATGCCAGCGGCGCCAGAAATCCGACATGCTTTCCGAACAGTACGGGTAATTGAAGTTCTTTTTTATCTTAAATCCGAGCATCTCGGAAATGGCAATCGCCATATCCGAATACCCCGCGAAATCAAAGAAAAGCTGCAGGCTGTAAAAAATCATGCCAAGCCACGCAGTGGCCGAAGCCATCTGGGGAAGCGCCTGCACTGAAGCCATCGCGCTCCCGAGCCCGTCCGCGATCAGAACCTTTTTGAATAAGCCGATCAGAAACAGCCTCGAACCGTCGCTGATCTGTTCCCTGGTCACCGGATGCCCGGTCAGCTGATCTTCCAGATCCCGGTACTCTGCGATCGGTCCCTGTGAGATCTTCGGGAAGAACGATACATAAACCGCGAATTTCAGGATATTCCGCTGCGGCTTCGTCTTTTTCTGGTAAACGTCAAAGACATAGGAAAGTACGGAGAACGTAAAGAAAGAAATTCCGATCGGAAGATCCGGTCCTTTGACCTTAATATGGAAAATACTGAGAAGGAACCCCGTGTATTTATAATAGCCGAGGAGAAGCAGATTGACGCAGACCGCCGCAATCATCGCGGCCTTCGCGCGCTTCTCACATCCATTCTCCCTCCACTCGCCGATTTCAAGACCCGTAAGATAATTGAACGCGATCGAAAACAGCAGAAGAAGCAGATAAGCCGGATTTCCCCAGGCATAAAACAAAAGACTCATCACGAGAAGCACGATGAGTTTCTTGGTTTCCCCTTTCAGAAGACCGTAAAGAATCAGAACAACAGGAAGAAAGAGGAATATAAAAGATATGCTGTTAAAAGTCATAACTCCTCCCTTTAATAAGCCGCGTCAAAGGCAGCTTTCACTTTCTCCGGATTTTTCGCGGAAATATAGAGGGCGTAGTTTCCTCTTACTTCCACGATGCTTTTCTCAAGCATGGCGGTCTGTTTCGCGCCGTATCCCTTAAAACTCTTCTTCTGTGTAGCGACCCGGTTCGAAATCGTCTTCTCCATCTGATCCCGCTGATCTTCATTCTTCAGCTTGACAAGCAGAAGCTCTTCTGCGTTCATATTCGATTTCGGATAATAGAGGACGATTCCGTCGAACGAATCCGGATCGAACCCGTAAAGTCGCCGGATCATCTGATCGTCCGCCTTCTTCATATTCGTAAGGTCGGCCGCTTTCACGACCTGTTTTCTCATATCCTGAAAAGAGGTGCTGCTGGTTCGATTCGTAAAAGCGCCGGAAATAATGACAAAAGCGCAAAGTAAAACAAGACCCCACTTAAGTATGAGAATCCACTGAATTCTATTCTGATTCTCTTTCATGTTTACTCCCGATTCCCCTCCGAAGCCTGAAGCTCCGCCTCATCATCAATTCATCTGTTCTTTCATGGTTCTCGCCCAGATCGGATAGAAAGAGCTGCTTACATGGATTCCGTCCGGTTCATACCGGCTGCTCAGCTCGCCTTCCGCCTTTGTCATGTCCAGATACCCGTAGCCCGCCTTCTTGCACATCTTCTTCACAGCCTGGTTGAACTTCGGAATATTTCCGAGCCCCGGCTGCTTGGCTTTCGCGGCATCTGTTACGGGGAGCGTTCCGCAGACATAGATGTCCGCATCCGGAACCGCCTTCTTCACCTTCTTGAGGATCGAACGGTATTTCTTCGCATAATCCTCCGGACTCGACCAAGCCGTCGCCAAAGAATCATTCGTTCCGTATATCAGAATAACCGACGCCGGATTCAGCTGCTGAAGCTCGCTCAGATGGCTCTCGATTTCAAGGATCGTATTTCCGCTCTTCGCGAGAACCCTGTCCTCCGGCAGGAATTTATAATAAGAAAAACCGACCGCGCGCGAATCTCCAAGAATGACATCGTTTCCGAAGAATTTCCAGATCTTCGAATCCGAGCTTCCGCTCACGTCCTGTCCGCCCTGCTCTTTCTCCACCGCGAGAACATCCGCTCGGATCTTCTTCACATCCTGATTGTCAAGGGACGTCAAATACGCGACGCCCTTCGCGATTCTCTCCCGGTCTTTCTTCTCTTTCACATAAACAGCGGCCGCAACAGACGCGATCACAATCGCCGCAATCAAAACCAAGGCGGCTGTTTTCCGCCGCCCGAATGCACTCTTCATTTCTCGAAAGTTCCTCTCTTTTCCCTGAAAGTCAACTTTTTTTACTATAGCATAAGGCCGCGAAAATGTCCACAGAACAAGAACCTCCAGAATCCATATGGAAGAAGAAAACGGCATAAGAAAACGTTAGTAACGAAAAGAGCGGGAGCTGTAACACAAAGAAGAAAACGAAAGCCCCGCTTCCGGCCACCTGGAAGCAGGGCTCATTCTCCTTATTATTTCATGTTACTTATTACACGCTGCATATTATGCGCGGCTGCGCGGCTGCTCGCCATTCTGCGCCGATATGCAAAAGAACAGTACGGGTACCGTTCAGAGCTGTGCTATATGACAGATCCGAACAATGCATCTGGCAGTTTAGAACAGGCCGGAAATCTTTCCGGTGCTGTCCACGTCGATCTTCTCTGCCGCCGGATGCTTCGGAAGTCCCGGCATCGTCATGATATCTCCGGTCAAAGCGACGATGAATCCAGCGCCCGCGCTGATTTTAAGATTCCGGATCGTGATTCGGAATCCCTTCGGCGCACCCAGCTTCTTCGGATCATCCGAAAAACTGTACTGCGTCTTCGCGACGCAGATCGGCGTCTTTCCAAATCCAAGCTCTTCCAGGCGCTTTGCCTGCTTCTTCGCCTGGGCTGTGAAATCCACGCCATCCGCATGATATACCCGCACCGCGATATCATTCAGCTTCTTTTCGATGCTGTCCTCTGTATCGTAAGAGAAGGAGAAATCATTCGGCTCCTCACAGAGACGGACGACCTCTTTCGCAAGCTCAATGCCGCCGTCTCCGCCCTTTGCCCAGACCTCGGAAAGAGCGACATTGACACCGAGCTCCTTGCATTTCTTCTCTACGAGATCAAGCTCCGCCTTCGTATCCGTCGGGAACGCGTTGATCGCGACAACCGTCGGCATCTTGTAAACTTCCTTCATATTCTTAAGATGCTGCAGCAGATTCGGAAGCCCCTTCTCGAGCGCGTCCAGATTTTCCTCATTCAGCTGATCCTTCGGCACGCCGCCGTGATATTTCAGCGCCCGAACTGTCGCGACCAGAACCACCGCGTCCGGCTTAAGACCAGCCATACGGCATTTAATGTCAAAGAATTTCTCCGCGCCAAGATCCGCAGCGAATCCGGCCTCTGTCACAACATAATTGCCGAATTTAAGCGCGAGCCGGGTCGCCATCACGGAGTTGCATCCGTGCGCGATATTCGCGAACGGTCCGCCGTGCACGAACGCCGGATTGTGCTCCAGTGTCTGCACAAGATTCGGCTTCAGCGCGTCCTTAAGAAGCGCCGTCATCGCGCCCTCCGCCTTAAGATCCGCGGCCGTCACCGGCTTGTCGTCATAGGTATATCCGACGACGATCCGGGAGATTCTCGCCTTAAGATCATCGATGCTGTCCGCCAGACAGAGAATCGCCATAATTTCGCTGGCAACCGTGATGTCATATCCGTCCTCGCGCGGCACACCCTGCAGTCTTCCGCCCAGACCGTCGACAATGTGGCGGAGCTGCCGGTCGTTCATATCGACACAACGCTTCCAGGTTATTTTCTTCGGATCGATGCCAAGTTCGTTTCCCTGCTGGATGTGATTGTCCAGCATTGCCGCGAGCAGGTTGTTCGCAGCGCCGATCGCGTGCATGTCTCCGGTAAAGTGAAGATTGATATCCTCCATCGGAACGACCTGAGCGTAACCGCCTCCCGCGGCTCCGCCTTTGATCCCGAAGACCGGGCCCAGAGAAGGCTCACGGAGCGCCGCGACCGTTTTCTTTCCGATCTTGTTCATGCCATCCAAGAGACCGACCGATGTCGTCGTCTTTCCCTCGCCGGCCGGCGTCGGAGTAATTGCGGTGACCAGAATCAGCTTCCCGTTCGGACGGCTCTTCATCGTATCCAGAATGTTGTAATCGATCTTCGCCTTATATTTTCCGTAATTTTCGACATAATCATCCGGAATGCCCAGCCTGTCCGCGATGTCGTTAATTTTTTCCATTTCACACGCCTGCGCGATTTCGATGTCACTCTTGTACTCCACGATGCCTGCTCCTCTCTCCGGCTGCGGCCGGAACAAATGAAATCAGAAAACCCGTCGATCCATATATTCTCTGCTTGAATGAACGAATCCGAAATGCCCCTCTCCCTTTTCGTTCCTCCGCTCCCGCGCCCTCCGCACATCCTCCGCACCGGGAGATCACTTCAGGAAGGGAAAACAAAAAGAAAAAGGCACCTCTTCGACAGAGCTGCCCAGGCGGTCGGCAATGTAAAAATCCGTAAGCACACTGTGTTCCTTCACAAATACCGCCAGTGCTTCGGACAAACTTTCGATTTTACAGCCAGAACTTCTTCAACTCTGACAGGTTCAGTATACGGAAAAACAGCCTTTTAGTCAAGCTGAAAACGCCCGCATCCTAACGTCTCTCATCCGATTTAGAGCCGCGTAAAACTCTTGTTTTCTAGGAAGCGCGAGATTGCCTGGAAGCGTCGATTTTGAAAGAGCGGAGAATCCCTTTTCCTGAACCTCATCCCAGATTCCGGAGATAATTTCAGACAAAGTTTTCTTTCCATCCATCCGGTTCAGACAGAGAACCGAAAGAAGAGACAGGCACTCCGTCTGTTCCCAGTCCGCAATCTGCTCAACGGCCCGAAGATCGACCATGCTCCGCCCGATCATAAATCCGTCCTGTCCCAGATTTTTCCGCTTGATCCGCCCGTTCCGGTCCGAAAGATCCTTTGCTTTCTCCGGCACGCGCTTTGAGAAAACCGAAGCGTCCGGGAATGCCGGTGCACACTTAGCCGCATTTTCCTGGTCTTCTGCAACGTTTCGGTCTCCCGCATGAGCCGGATCCATCGCACAGTCCGGATCCGCCGCGCCGTCTAAGTCTTCGCTGCGTTCTCCTGTCTCCTTTAATACTTCCCGGACCTTCGCCGTAACATCCTTCGGCTGATACCGGTCCATCTGGATCACGGTGTCCGCTTTCCGGAAAAACGCGCCGGAGCTTCCCGCAACCAGAATCGTCGATACTCCCAGATTTTCAAAAAGAGGCCGCATCGTCCGGGAGTACGGCACGATCGGCTCCTGCTCCTGGGAAACAATCCTCTGCATCAAAGGATCCCGAACCATAAAGTTCGCCGCACAGGTATCCTCATCCATCAGAAGGAGCTTTGCCCCGCTCTCAACTGCCTCCGCGCCGGCC
>JAQXNW010000159.1 GCA_029098205.1 Eubacteriales bacterium
CTCGAATTCGCCTCTGAATTTCGCACCGGCAATCAGCGCGCCCATATCCAGTTCAAAAATCGTTTTGTCTTTCAAACCTTCCGGAACATCACCATTCAGTATCCGCTGCGCCAGACCTTCTACAACCGCAGTTTTACCAACTCCAGGCTCGCCGATCAGAACCGGATTGTTCTTCGTACGGCGGGAAAGAATCTGAATGACATGACGGATTTCCCGCTCTCTTCCGATAACCGGATCCAGCTTTCCTTCTCTTGCCATTTCAACAAGATCTCTGCCATACTTCTGCAACGCGTCATAGCTTTCTTCCGGATCCTGACTCGTTACACGCTGATTTCCACGGACTTTCTCCAGTGCAGCAAGGAACGCGTTCTTCGTCACATTGTTCCTGTTGAGAACATCTACAGTCTGAGAATCTCCGGAATCATAAATCGCTAGGAACAGATGCTCCACACTGACATATTCATCCTTCATCTGCTTCGCAAGCTTCTCCGCCTGATTAAACAGCCTGTTTCCGGTGTTTCCGAGATAAATTCCCGAACTTCCGGAAACCTTCGGATAGCGGTTCAAAACAGATTCAAGATCTGTACGAACCTTCTCCGGATCCGAACGGATATTCTTAACGAGTTTCGGAATCAGACCATCTTTCTGACGAAGCAGAGAATAGGCAACATGAGCCGGCGTCAGTTCCTGATGTCCATATTCCGTGCACAGATTCTGTGTATCCAGTACCGCTTCCTGTGCTTTCTTCGTATATTTTTCAAGATTCATATAATCACCCCTTTCGGTTTCTCTAAACATATAATAAACCTTCAATATTTAAATGTAAAGGAAAATTTAGCACTCATCCAAAAAGAGTGCTAACAAATTTTTTCGAGTTTGTACACAGTCTGGAAAAATGCTATAATATTTTTAACGAATATATCGCAGCTCGAAAACAGAAAGGCGGACATCCAGATGATGCACCGTAAAACCGTATTCAAGACATCCATATTTCCATCTTCGGAAGAGAAGCTCTGGCAGAATCTCCTTCGGCCGAAGATGATGCAGTTTATTTCTTCTCCGTGGGTTACCCTGACACCGATCACGTCTCAGGAAATGACAGAAGAGTGGGTAGAAGGAAGAACATACCGTTTTCAGATCCGTATTCTCGGATTGATTCCTTCCGGCACGCATACGATTATTGTAGAAGAAATCGATCCCAAAGAGCATGAAATCCGACTGCAGGAATTCAATTTCATGATCCCTGTATGGAATCACACCATATATCTTCGGAAAGTAAATGAAAGCAATACGCTGTTTGCAGATAAGGTCGAAATCTTCTCCGGTTGGAAAACTCCGGCGATCTACCATTTCGCAGTCCGATATTTTACGGCCTGCCACCGGAAGATCCGAACGATGCTCCAGACTCCGGAGCAGTCCGTCCCCGATATTCTGCCGGATCCTAAAGAAGAATTGAAAGAGAAAGCTTTTTCGCCGAAAGCGCTGCTGATCACAGCCGCGGCTGCCTGCGCAGTGACGCTGGTCGTTTCCAGACGAAAGAATAAAAGGAAGAAGTAGACAGAAAAATGCTCCGGATAAGGAACTTGTCATAAGACAAAGGTTCCGAATCCGGAGCTTTTTTCAACTGCACGTAACTATATTTCAAACAGCTGCTTCTTCAGACAGCCGCCGTCATCGCAGGCGAGATGATCACCCGCTGCAAAAATGACAGAATTCCGTTTGTAAGGGGATTTAATACAAAATCCAGACCTCCGAACATGATCAGAAGGACAAGAAGAATCGGACCGACCCTGTAAAAGGACATATACCAGGATTTTTTCCGAAGATCGAAAATCTGCGTCAGGATGCCGAATCCGTCGAGCGGCGGAATCGGCAGAAGGTTGAAGATCATAAGAACGACATTAATCTGTATGATATAATCCACAACCCGAAGAAGAACCAGCGCCATATATCCTTGCATTGTATCCTCGGAAATCATCTGCGAAAGTGATGTCATGAGAAGGAGCCGAAGAAGAATCGAAAACAGGACCGCTGTCACTAAATTCATAAAGACACCGGCAATAGAAACCAGAAATTCATCTCTTCTTGGCTTTTTATAATACCTGGGGTCAATTTCCACTGGCTTTCCCCATCCGAATCCGGCAAACAGAAGACATAGAAAACCAATCCAGTCCACATGATGAAGCGGATTCAAACTGATCCTCCCCTGCCTTCTCGGCGTTGGATCTCCGAACCGGTCGCTCACCCAGGCATGGCCGAATTCATGAAACGAAAGCCCTATTACAATACCGGGAAGCATCTCCACATTATACAAAACCCAGTTCATAAACCCGCCGTATGCCATATACTGGCCGTCCAGTATGCGGATCAGAATCATCCCGCCAATCAGCAAAGACATGATTTTCAGCAAATTCCTTCTGTCCAATCAACCCTCCGTTTCTATGTCTTCCAAAGACTCTTTTCTATGCAATTTAAACGATGCCCGGACAGGATCAATAAATGAAATCCCGGTTCGGATCGCGGAATTCCTTAAGTCTGCGCACATAGGCTTCTTCCGCGCTTTTTTCATATGCCGGCTTCGCATCCTCATACTTCATCTCCGAAAGAAGAGAAAGCATGAAATAAGGACTGAGCACGAAAATCGGACCGATCATATATGTGAGCATCAGATTATTATACCGAATGCCTTCCGAAGTCACATCCGGGTTGAAACCTGGTCCCCGTTCCGCAACAAAGAGCGGCGAAAACTTTTCCGAAGCTTCCGGCTCCTCTTCATAATAGGACTGCGTAAACTGACACTTAAACCCGACAACCGGTTTTTCAGCAAGAAGCTTCGTCCTGCCCGTGCTTCCCTCCGGCGGGAAATAACGATCCACACAGAAAGCATTATAGTGATGCATCATATTCCGCTCTGTCCGGAACGGGAACATTCCAAGTCCCTTAAATCCGCTTCCGTCCTTATCCTTCACACCGCTTCCGAAGATCTCCAGAGAATTTCCGGTAATCAGAATGTGGGTTCCGCGTTCTACCGCCGCTTCAAAATCCTCCCGAAATCCTTTGAATTTTTCAAGAATCAGCTCCTGAGAATGCTCTGTCACCGTTCCGAGATAAACAAATTCAATTCCTTTTTCCGGATCCAGAAAGGCCGGTCTCTCTGTAAGAGGAGTCTCTGTTATTTCACATGGAATTCCGCTCTGCTCAAGAGAAGCGCGTAAATACATGATATTGCCCAGCTCGCCGTAAAGATTCGCGACTTCCGGATACAAAACTTCTATCTTCATGCGTCTGCTCCCTTCTTCTGCTCCTGACGCAGCTTATCGGTAATCTTCTTTGTCGCTGCCATGCCGATGTCAATCGCATCCGCGCCGTAAAGCACGAAGATGTTGTCATTCGGGAAATATTTCAATTGATCCGGCGTATCCTGCGAGTCCTCGACGATCGTGATCCGATCCTCCGGAATTCCCGCAAGAAGCAGCCGAAGCTTATAATCATATCCGCGGTCCCCGTAAAGAATGAAGCTCTTGTTTCGATCATCCTTCAGGAATTCAAAATCCGTATCGTAGATCCAGCTCACGTTCTCCGACCAGTGATGTATTTCATGCACGCTGTTCGTAAGGAAAATAAGTTCTTTGTCGCCGGGAAGAGTCCTCAGGTATTCAAAAATACGGGATTCCGCATAGGCGTTAATGCCCTTGCAGAACATATGGATCACTTTCTTGTCTCCGATTTCCGTGACTCCCAGGCGGGATCCGACAATATGGATCTGATCGAAAAGCCCGGAAATTTTTGAAAGCGGATATCCCATCTGCCGAAGAAGAGCTGCTGCGGCGACCTGATTGTAAATATTAAAAATGCCATCCTGCATGATTTTAATCTTTACGCTTCCGCTGTCATCCTTCACAATGAGCGTTCGAGCCGCGTGATCAATATCCGATCCGCTTACAGTATATTCAGGAGAAGTGAATCCGCAGTTCGGACAGTATGCCTTTCCGATGTTGCTGTACCGAATGTAGCGGTATTTCAGCTTTGTACTGCATTTCGGGCAGATCTGCATATCACCGATGAGATTGCGGCATTCCGTATCATCCGTCGACAGCTTTTCGATTCCAAAATAAACCCTTGGATTTTCCGGCGCGACGGAAGAAGCGATCAGATCGTCCGCGTTCAGAATCAGTTTTGTGGATTTTGGAAGATACCGGGTAATGAAGTCCCGGATAAATTCAGGATGCGCATTCCGCATGATCGAATCTCTCGAAAGATTCGTGACGATCATATAATTGGGATGAACATATGGGAAAATCCGGATTGCAGAGCGTTCGTCAATTTCCAGCACGCCGATTTTATATTTTTCCCGGTTGAAAAGAGAAACACCCGACAGAAGGCAGGTAGCGATTCCCGTGTTGATATTCGAGCCCAGACTGTTGTTCAGGACATCTTTTCCATCCGCTTCCAGAAGATCCTTCACCATATTGGACGTTGTGGTCTTTCCGTTTGTTCCCGTGATCCCGATAATCATCTCCGGTTTATTTACATACTTAAGAAAATCCGGACAAAGCTTAAGCGCTACAATCCCGGGGAAATTTGTCCCATTATGTCTGGTTACTTTCAATGCGACTACAGACAGCTTCGCCATGACAAGAGCAAATCCAAATCGAATTTTACTCATTCTTCGTTTCCTCTCTTCCTTCCCAATCGATCAAAGAACCTTCCAAACTAAACGTCTTTCCTTTTGTAATCCGGACATCCGCGAATTTTCCGCTCAGTCGTT